>JANQFD010000171.1 GCA_028278005.1 Chlorobium sp.
CTCGCCTTTTTCAAGCATTTCCGATAACTCTCCTGCGGTAACCACAGGCAGTTTAAAAGACCTGTCGATCAGATTTTCCATAACGTCAAGAGCCCCTGAGGGGTGTAACGAATTGTACATCTCCTTTGCTTTTCTGATGTTTCCATTCAATAAAACAATGAAAGTGCCGGGAAAGTGCCACTCTTTTTTCGGGCTTGTGGCATGGTATAGAGTAAATGATATGTATTTTTAATTGTGTTGTTTAAAATTACATGGAACTGCATCGACCAGAAACAAACAAAAGGGAGGCTTTCATGGATTCAGGAGCACAACCGTTTGATTTCGGACGCAAAGTAGACCCGAAAACGTTTGAAAAACAGATCAAAGAGGGTTATGAAGTGGATATGACCCGATATCTGAAAGAGGGCTGGGAGCTTTTCAAGTCAAAACCGGGCGAATTCATTCTTTTTACGCTCATCCTTGTCGTTGCCACCGCTGTGCTTTCCCGGCTGGACATGATCGGATCTCTCGCCGTAAGCGCAGTAACGCCTCCACTCTGGGGGGGATTTATTATTGTGGTGTTTATGCTTTTAAAAGGCGAGGCGGTACAGTTCGGAGATTTTTTTAAAGGCTTCAACTATTTTTTGCCTCTTGTGCTGGCCAGCCTTGTTATGGGTGTTCTTATCACCATCGGCATGTTTCTTCTTGTTATTCCCGGAATTTATCTCGCGGTAAGTTACATGTTTGTTTCCATGCTTATCGTGAATTTCCGCATGGAATTCTGGCAGGCAATGGAGACAAGCCGTCAGATTGTGACAAAAAACTGGTTTCCTCTGTTCGTCTTCGCTCTGGTGCTTTTCGTGATGAATCTTTTGGGAGCAGTGGTCATGGGGATCGGGTTGCTTGTGACAATACCATTGAGCGTTTGTTCTCTCTGTGTCGCCTATCGGGATATTGTCGGTTTACATGAAGCGGGTGAGATGACGATACAATAAAAGGTTATGACACTTTTTAGAGGTGCCCATAAAAGCCGTCTGCCATATTGCAGACGGCTTTTTGCTGATCGCTGCCGTGCTGAATCAGGATTACTGTCCCGGCATCTGCATGCCTTCGAACTTGTTCTGCATGTTTTTCATCATTTCTTCCATCTCTTTCATGTCTTTTTCATTCATCATTTCCCGCATATTTTCAAGCTGTTTCATATCCTCGTCGGATATTCCGGGGACCATCATCTGCAGGGCGGACTCTTTTTTCGTATATCCTGCAGGCACCTGGAAAAGTGATTTTTGAAGCTTTTTCCTTTCGATGTTGACGAACTCCATGGTTGTGTTCGATCTCTTGTCCCAGGTTTTCAGAGGGAAACCGTCCAGGCCTGATTTTTTAAGACGAATATCGAATACCGCAGAACCTTTTTTCTTGCCGGGTTGCAATCGTGCAAAATCGGCAGCGCTGATCAGATCTTTTGTCAGCCACATCTCAGTTTCTCCCCGGTCGTCGGTAATCCGGATATGTGTGCATTTGTAGCCATTCAGGGTTTCCGTGCCAAGTTTTTCGACCTTGTAGTCAGCATCCTCTTGTTCTTTCAGCATTGTATCCATTTCCTCCTCGAACTCGTTCATGTCCATCACGCTGTATGTTTTCGCTTTGTCGTTCAGCGTGTAGAGCAGATTGGGTTCATCGGACGGTGTGAACGTAACGATCTGCATCATGACAGTGCCTGATTCAGGATCGGCAAGGTCCATCTCAAACCTCGTGCCGTTTTTTGAGATGTATAGCTTGCCCTCCTGAGAACCTTCCGGAGCGGTAATAAGCATGTGCAGAATACCTTCGAACTTTTTCTTGAAAAGGCCGTCAGTGAGGGATTTTGCCGGTTTTTCCGACGAGATGCTTTTTTCCCCGGAAGGGTCATCTGCTTTCTGCTGACAAGCGGACAAAACCATGAGCTGAAACAGAGCTGCCAGCAACAGAGGAGTAAGTTTTCGCATCGTTATGGCGTGTTTGGTTGTTTGGAAATGCATTGCAAACCCAATTTACGAAAATACTGCATTTGTCTCCTGCTTTTTGCATGGCAGGTCCGCCGTCTGTTTCCTCAAAAAGTTCCCGCATATGCACTGGATTTGTAGAAATGCATGAAATATCGTATGTTAACTGTTGATTTTTTTCCGCGAATCGGTGGTATGGCGTGCCGTAACACTACGGTACTCCGGGCAGGACAGGCGGAAGGGCCGCTATGTGGAGCAACTCTTGATTACCGCATAACGGTTTTTTCGTTCAGTGATTCTTGTGCCCGACACCAGTCCCAAAAGCGCAGAGGGAGCACTTAGCACAGGTTTTTTATCGGATTTATCTCCCATCGCTCCGGGTAGTCATGCGCTCTGAAACGAATAAAAGGAGAAGATTTCTATGGCTTTACGGCTGCTTTGTCTTGTAATGTGTTTAGTTTTTTTTCCCTTGAATGCTCAGAGTATTCCTGCTCAAAGGGACCTTTCCAATACTATCCGTACCCTCTATCATACAACCGAATTGCGTAACAGTATTGACTACGCTGTTCTTCACAAGGCTGTAACGGGATATTATACCCTGAAAAAGAGGGGGGCATTAAAGAACGACCAGGTGCTTACCATCATTGACTACAACAAGCCTTCAAACAAGAAGCGTCTTTTTGTGATCGATGTGAACCGTAACCGTCTGCTTACTTCATCACTTGTCGCTCATGGTAAAAACAGTGGTAAAAGCCGTGCGGTGAGATTTTCCAACGTGCCGGGCTCATTCAAAAGCAGCCTCGGTTTTTTTGTTACCGACAGAACCTACCAGGGCAAGCACGGTTATTCGCTGAGGTTAAGAGGGATGGAACGCGGTATAAACGACAATGCTCTTATGCGAAATATCGTGATTCACGGTGCCGACTATGTCTCACGGGATTTTATAAGGAAGCACGGCCGCCTCGGTCGTAGCCATGGTTGTCCTGCGCTGCCGTTTTCACAGTACAGGCAGGTTATCGACCTAATCAAGGATGGTTCATGTTTGTTTATTCACCACGCAGAGAACAGTTATACAGGCAATTCAGCCTTGTTCAATACCGACCTTGTCAGGAATAATCCGGCATAATATTTCCTCATTTTTTCTGAAGGAACTCTGAATGCCCGGTTCATTGTTACTCTCATCAACGTTCCTCGTCATCTGATACGCCTTTTTGATGGTTGCCGGGTGCATAACCGGAGAATCCGGTAACATCTTTGCGGCAGAGAAGGGCGGTACAGAGTCAAGGTATTTGGTCCGAAGGTGAAGTTTTCTTAAGTAGAAGTTATTCTCATGATCGCACTTCTGGTGATGCTTCTGGCTTTCAGCCCCAGTAACTCGCAGGTTCCTCCCAAAGAAAACATATCCGTTTCACCGACCGCTGTAAAAAAAGTCCGTCAAGACGTAAAGAAAACCAGTGAGGTCAGGGAAAGCATTCGTTGTCACATCGAACAACTCGAAGAAGACGTTGCTTTACAGATAGGGCAGGAGAAGGTGGCTTTCAATGCTCTTCTGGCTGACTTTTACCGGTCAAACGATTTCAACCCTGTCTGGGTGAAACGCTCCCAGATTACGGAGCTGCTGGAATCAATCAGATCGGTTGAATCAGACGGGCTTTTATCGAAAGATTACCATCTGGCTGAAATTCAGAATTTTCATGACAAAACCCCGCGATCGCCGTTTTTAAAAGCGAGGTATGAACTATTGCTTACCGATGCAATGTTCAAACTTTCGTATCACCTGCTTAACGGTAAAGTTGACCCTGAGAAAATTGATCCAAACTGGAATATTTCAGAGGCAGGCGATGGGAACGGACTGGTGGACAAGTTGCGCGGTGCCCTTGCCGGGGATTCGCTGGCGGCTGTCATGGCAGCACTCCGGCCAAGTCATCCGAAATACATCAGTCTTAAAAACGGTCTTGCCAAATACCGGAAGATAGCTGCAAATGGCGGATGGGCGATGATTCCCGACGGACCTTCGATCAAGGAGGAGAATCAGTATGACGAAAGGATTCCTGCGCTCAGGCGGCGTCTTGAGGTGACCGGTGAGATTGCCGCTCTTTCGAAAGTAGATACGGCATTCGCGTCCTCGGCAATGCTGTACACCCCGGAACTGAATGAGGCCGTCAAACGGTTCCAGAAACGTCATGGTCTCGAGACAGATGGTGCTGTCGGACCGAAAACACTTCGGGCACTCAATGTGTCTGTCGATCAGAGGATCGAGCAGATCAGGGTTAATCTCGATCGTTATCGCTGGTTTGTTCAGAAGCTCGAACCGAGCTTCCTGCTTGTCAATATAGCCGGTTTTACCGTTCAGTATATTGATAACGGCGAGTACAAATGGGGTTCGAGGGTAATTGTCGGGGAACCTTTCTGGAAAACACCTGTTTTCAAAGCCGAGATGCAGCATGTTATTTTCAATCCTGCATGGAACGTGCCGCCGGGAATCTTGAGGAAAGAGGCGTTGCCTGCCATAAAGAAAAATCCCGGATATCTCTCTCGACACAACCTTCAGGTGATTGACCGGAGCGGAAGAGTGGTTAATCCCGGCTCCGTGAACTGGTCGGCTTACAGCGCCGGTTCGCTGCCCTATCGTCTCCGACAGCCTCCAGGAAGCAAAAACGCGCTCGGCCGTGTGAAATTCATGTTTCCCAACAAGCATCTGGTTTATTTGCATGATACGCCAAGCAAGCATCTTTTCGACAAGAGCACCCGTGCCTTCAGTCATGGATGTATTCGTCTCCAGAACCCTCTCGAGCTGGCAGAAGTGCTGCTTGGGTGGAGTGAAGAAGAGATTCAGAAGGTTATCAGCAAAGGTAGAACCAGAACGGTCAATCTGCCTGCAAAAGTGCCGATTTTCCTGCTGTACCTCACGGCTGTGGCAGAGGAAGATGAGGTGCTGTTCAGAGAAGATGTGTACAGCCGCGATGCCGCCGTGCTCAACGCCCTTAACAGGCAGTATCCCTATAAATCTGTACAAAGCTGTACATTCTGAGGGAACCTCTAAAAACGTATTGCACGCCCAATTTGCAGCGTTGTCCCGGCAAGTCGGAGGACGCATGACAAGCCACCAAAAAACCCGCATCTTTGCGGGTTTTCTGGTGGCTTGATTTCAGTTCGGAAAATTAAGGGGTGTAGTTCAGGTTTGGAGAAAGCCATTTTTCAGCTTCCTGCACGCTTATTCCTTTACGAACTGCGTACTCTTCTACCTGATCCTTGCCGATCGTGCCCAATGCGAAATATCTCGCATCCGGGTGTGCGAAATAAAGCCCGCAGACCGATGCGGGGGGATTCATGGCGAATGTTTCAGTCAGGGTAACCCCCGTGTTCACTTCGCTGTTGAGCAGGTTGAAAATGAGCGGCTTTTCCGTATGATCCGGGCAGGCAGGATAACCCGGAGCAGGACGGATCCCTCTGTATTGTTCGGCAATCAACTGCTCTTTCGAAAAGTTTTCATCAGGAGAGTATCCCCACAGTTCTGTACGGACTTTCTGGTGGAGCATTTCCGCGAACGCTTCGGCAAGCCTGTCAGCCAGAGCCTGAGTCATGATTCGGTGGTAATCGTCATGGGCCTGTTCAAAGTGTTCCATCATCGTTTTTACGCCGTGCCCGGTGGTGACGGTAAACCCGCCTATGTAATCGTTTACTCCGCTCGATTTCGGGGCGATAAAATCAGCCAGAGCCGTGTTCGGTGTTTTTTCGCCTTTGTCAGTCTGTTGTCTGAGGGTATGCAGAGTGCAGAGAACAGTTGTTCTGCTTTCATCGGTGTAGACCTCTATGTCATCCCCGTTACTGTTGGCCGGAAAAAGGCCGGCGACTCCCCTGGCCGTAAACGAACGTTCTTTACAGATGGTATCGAGCAGAGTGTTTGCATCTTCAAAGAGTTTGCGTGCTTCGCTCCCATATTTTTCGCTATCGAAAATACCGGGGTATCTTCCGTGCAGCTCCCACACAGCAAAGAAAGGCGTCCAGTCGATGAATTCGCGCAGTTCATTCAGGGAGACATCGTCGAGTAAGGTGAGGCCTAAATGGTTCGGTACCGTTACCGTCGAATCGTTGTCCCATGACAGTTTTGCCCGGTTTTTGCGTGATTCTTCGATGCCCAGAAACTTTTTTGAAGCAGTTCTCGCGGCATGACTTTCACGGAGCGCTTCCTGTTCTTCTTGCAATTTTGCAACAAAATCATCGTGCAATGACGGGGTCACCAGGCTGGCGACGGCGGGAACACTTCTTGACGCGTCAAGTACCTGAACGACCTGTCCCGAGTAGTTCGGGGCTATTTTTACTGCCGTGTGAATTCTCGAGGTTGTTGCTCCGCCAATCAGGAGCGGTGCTCTCATTCCCTTTCTTTCCATCTCTTTGGCAACATGGACCATTTCGTCGAGTGACGGGGTGATAAGGCCGCTC
>JANQFD010000004.1 GCA_028278005.1 Chlorobium sp.
GCATGCATCGCTTCCCTCACCGGGTTGTTGCCGCGGAAAGAAAATGAGACGTTGCTTATGCCGCCTGAAACTTTGGCGTGAGGAAGGTTCTGCTTTATCCAGCGAACGGATTCGATGAAGTCGACGGCGTAGTTGTTGTGCTGTTCGATACCGGTTGCAACGGTGAGTACATTCGGATCGAAGATGATATCCTCGGGCGGAAACCCTATTTCTTCAGTGAGAATCCGGTAGGCCCGACTGCAGATTTCGATACGGCGGTCCAGGGAGTCGGCCTGGCCGTTTTCGTCGAACGCCATGACGACAGTGGCGGCACCATACTGCATGATCTTCTGTGCATGTTCCCTGAACGGCTCTTCTCCTTCCTTGAGGCTGATGGAGTTGACGATACATTTGCCCTGTGTACAGCGAAGACCGCTTTCGATCACCGACCAT
The DNA here is from genome assembly GCA_028278005.1 of Chlorobium sp. Classification (GTDB taxonomy): domain Bacteria; phylum Bacteroidota; class Chlorobiia; order Chlorobiales; family Chlorobiaceae; genus Prosthecochloris. Next base: position 433 of record JANQFD010000004.1, read on the forward strand.
TTCGATGAGTCGATCATCAGCGGGACTTTGGCTATTTCAGGTTCGGAAGCAATCAGATTGATGAATTCCCGCATCACTTTTTCCGAATCGAGCATTCCTTCGTCGACGTTGATGTCGATGACCTGGGCACCGTTTTCAACCTGCTCCCGGGCAACGGAAAGCGCTTCGTCGTATTTTTCTTCCCTGACAAGGCGGGCGAATTTTCTCGATCCGGTAACATTTGTGCGCTCGCCGACGTTTATAAATCCTGTCGTCGAGTTTACAAAAAGCGGTTCAAGGCCGGAAAGGTGGAGTTCAGCAACCGGTTCAGGCTTTTTTCTCGGCTCGATGGTCGAAACCGTTTCGGCGATTGCCCTGATGTGGTCGGGTGTCGTGCCGCAGCACCCGCCGACGATGTTTACGAAACCCGACTCTGCAAAATCCGCGATCTGGGATGCCATATACTGAGGGCTATCGTCGTATTCCCCGAATTCGTTAGGCAAACCGGCGTTCGGGTAAACGCTTACAAAGCTTCCGGCGATATTCGAGAGCGTTTCAAGGAACGGCCTCATCTGTTTCGCTCCAAGAGCACAGTTCAGGCCGACACTCAGCAGTCCGGGAGTATGTGCTACTGAAACCCAGAATGCCTCCGTCGTCTGGCCGGAAAGGGTTCGGCCGCTTGCATCGACAATCGTTCCGGAGATCATGACAGGCAGACGGATTCCTTTTTCCCGGGACATCTCTTCGATTGCAAAAATGGCTGCCTTGCAGTTGAGGGTATCGAAAACCGTTTCAACAAGCAGAAGGTCGACCCCTCCTTCAATGAGTCCTTCAAGCTGTTGGCGGTAGTTTTCGACGATTTCTTCAAAGGACACCGCCCGATATCCCGGGTTGTTGACATCGGGAGAGAGCGACAGTGTTTTGTTTGTAGGCCCGATCGAACCTGCAACAAAACGGGGTTTTGAAGGATCTTTTTCCGTATAGGTGTCGGCAGCCTTGCGTGCAAGGCGGGCGGCTGTGAGGTTCAGTTCTTTGGAAAGATGCTCGGTTCCGTAATCAGCCTGAGAAACAGGGTTGGCATTGAACGTGTTTGTTTCGATAATATCGGATCCCGCCTCCAGAAACTCGCAATGTACCGCATGTATGATATCAGGCTGCGTGAGTACGAGAATGTCGTTGTTTCCTTTAAGAGGATGTGAGTGGGATGCAAACCGTTCGGCACGAAAATCTTCTTCTTCGAGCTTGTATCTCTGGATCATGGTGCCCATGGCACCGTCCAGCACAAGTATTTTCTTTTCGAGTATGCCTGCGGGTGTGTCCGTCTTTGTCATATCATGCGTTCTCAAATTAAAAGCCTGAATATACGCATTCTCCGCCAATTCGCCGTTCAAAAGGGTTGTAACGGCGGTTCAGTATGGTACGTTTTCGTTATTGTTTCTTCGAAACCAGCCTCTTATAAGCTCGAGCGCTTCATTGTTGATCTCATGTCCCATCGCATACTCTCTGTAAGTAAGCATATCGACATGTTCGGCAAGCCATTTTTCAGAGCGCCTCCCGTTTGAGACAGGGAGGACATCGTCGTAGATGCCGTGTATGACCAGAAACGGGATTGAGCGAAATAGATCAGGATTTGTATTGACAAGTGCCGGAGACTCGGGAAATTGTCCACTGAGGGCTATGACGCCATGAAACAGAGACGGTTCACAAAGTGCGGTCAGGTAACTCATGACCGCACCCTGACTGAACCCCATCAACCAGATTTTTCCTTCGCGGGCGCTGTAACGGGTAATAATGTTGTGCAGAAATTCCAGAAGTGTACCCTTCGCTCTTTCTGCCGCTTCCTGATCGACGGTAATTCCTTCCTTTGTGAATTCGATGGGAAACCAGCCGTACATTTCGGGAGCGAGAACAAGCGGCGCTCTCGGAGTGATACAATGCTGGTTTTGATCGAGCAAAGGCGCAAGCTGCATAAGATCTTTTTCATTGCTTCCATAGCCGTGAAGCATGACAAGAATGTCGCCTTTCTGTCCGGAACGGGAAGGTGAGTCGAGGTAGGTAAGAGCGGATTGTTTGCGCTGAAGCATTGTGAAAATCAAGTCAAAATTCAAAAGTAAAAATAACAGGTGTCGGCCTACTGCCTACTGAAAACTGCCGACTGATTTCCTCTTGTCACCCGTCACTTACTGAAGACTCCTACTGTGAACCGGGTGCTGATTCCTGTACGGCTTCACTGATAATACCGCCGCCGATAACTTCGTCATCCCTGTAAAATACTACCGCCTGGCCCGGGGTTACGGACTGTTTCGGCCTGTCGAAAACCACTTCTATGTTTTTTTTGCCTGCCGGGATAATGGTACAGGCTTCTTCGATATCCCGGTAACGTATCCGGGCAGATGCCCTGATCGGTACAGAAGGCGGAGGAACACCTATCCAGTTCATTCCTTCGGCGATCAGCTTTCGGCATTCAAGCATGGTTTTGTCGCCAACATGGATCCTGTTTTTTTCCGTTTCGAGACGGTTTACATAAAGGGGGGCGGGAGACGATATGCCGAGCCCCTTTCTTTGCCCTACGGTATAAAACGGATAGCCGGAATGGTGACCGAGGACCTTTCCTTCGGCATCGACTATCTCGCCTCCTTTCAGTTTTTCGGAAAGACCGGGAACGGATGATTTCAGAAACGTTCTGTAATTATTGTCCGGCACAAAACATATTTCCTGGCTCTCCTTTTTTTCCGCCGACCGGACGCCGAATCGTTGTGCAAGTTCGCGCACTTCCTTTTTGGTGAATTCTCCTACGGGAAAAAACGTTTTCGAAAGCTCATCCCTGCTGAGCATCCATAGAAAATAGCTCTGGTCTTTTCCTGCGTCGGTCCCTTTAAGCAAACGGCATGATCCGCCGAGGCGGTCGATCCTTGCGTAATGACCTGTTGCTACATAATTGCCTTCCAGCAGGGCCGCTCCTTTCAGCAGTCCGCTCCATTTAATCAGCTTGTTGCATACCATGCAGGGATTGGGTGTTCTTCCTGACAGGTAATCCTGCTGAAAATACCCCATTATCTTTCTTCGAAAGCTGCCACTGAGGTTCAGTGAGTATACCGTGAAGTGATATTCGGGAAGGTCGCTTATTATCAACGGTGACTTTTCAAGCTCAAGGCTGTCATCCGAATGGTCCAGAACCTTGATGTGCAGACCGGTAACCCGGTATCCTTTCTCGATGAGGACGCAGGCTGCCACCGCGGAATCAACTCCTCCGGAGATACCGACTATGACATGTTCCTGTTTGGTCATGCAGGTATTGGTAGTTTAAAACGCAGAGCATCGTTGTCTTGCCCTCTGTAAGATACTGTAAACAATGAGATGTATTTGCACCCGTTTTTTTCGGTACCGGGTTTCGGGGTAGAATTGCAGGAAGAGAAAACCGGAAACCGGTAAGAGCAGGATAGGTATGAGCGGTACTCGTAATAGTTGCCTCATGGTACGAAGATCGCCAACTGCCGCCATAGACAGAGAGCAGAGGGACACACTGTCAGCTGAGTTTATAGCCGGGCCCTCCACCGCCCTCGGGAGGCTTCCAGGTGATGATGCCGTAAGGGTCGGCTATTTCACAGGTTTTGCAGTGCAGACAGTTGGAGGGGGTTAGCCTGAGAATGGGATTCGAATCGAGATTGATTTCATAGACGCCCGCAGGACAAAAGTGCTGACACGGATTGCCGAACTCTTCCGTGCATTTTTTTCTGCAGATGTCTGCAATATCGTTCGGGTCAATCAGCAGATGACAGGGCTGATCCTCCTCATGAACCGTTCCTGACCGGTAAAGATCGCTGCTTTTTGAAAAAGTCAGCGAATCGTCAGGGGTGAATGTTTTTCCCTTTATGCCGGACAGAGCTCTGTTTTCTTTTGCCGGTGCGGCTTTTTCTGCAAGAGCGATACCCGGTATTTTCAGTCGCAATCCGGCATGCACGAGTCCCTTGTAGAGACCCTGATCGAATCCCTGACGGTAATTTCTTGCTCCATACATCTCTTCCCTGGCGTCGCATGATTCAAAGCGTTTCCGGTAGTCTGCAAGGGTGTTATCGGAATAGTCGCCTGACAGCAGCGAGGCAAGCAATGTTTCTGCAGCAAGGATTCCCGATTGCATGGCCAGATGAAGCCCTTTTTGCCGTTGCATGTTGACCAGTCCGGCACTTTCGCCCGTAAGAAGAAAGCCGGGCCCGTATAGCTTCGGCATGGTATTGTAGCCGCCGGATGTTATGGACTTCGCTCCGTATTCGAGAAGGGTGCCACCATCGATAATTTTTTGTATGAACGGGTGCTGTTTGAACAGTTGCAGATTGTGATGCGGGTCGACAACGGGCCTTGCAGGTTCTACGGAAGTGACAAATCCGAGAGAAACCTCGGTATCCGAGAATGCATACATCCACCCCCCTCCATAGATTGATGATGGAAGAGGATAGCCGAATGTATGGTGTGTCGAGCCTGCCCTGATTCTTCCTGCCGGGATCTTCCATACCTCCTTGACACCTGTTTCATAAATCTGTTTTCTGTTTTCAGGCTGTAAAAGGAATTCACGATCAAGTTGCCGAAAAATCGAACCATCCGCTCCTTCGCCGACCACGACAACTTTTGCGCTGAGCAGCATTCCCCGTTCTGATCCGGATTTTGGAGCCCCCTGTTTATCGAATCCTTTGTCATCTGTCACGATGCCCTCGACCTGTCCGTTCTCGATAACCGGTTCAACGGCTGCGGTATTATCGAGAATTGTTATACCCATGGCTTCTGCTTCTGCAGCGAGCCAGTTTCCCAGCTTGCTGAGAGACACGAGGTGACACCCCTTGTTACGGAAAGGTTCGGGGAGATAAGGGACAGGGATTTTTTTTTGTTTTGTCAGAAACCAGACCGATTCTTCAGTGACTTCACTTTCAAGAGGGCAGCCCCTTTCACGATAGTCAGGCATGAAAAGTTCGAATGCCGAAGGATCGAGAATTGCACCTGACAGCAGGTGAGCACCCGGATATCTGCCTTTCTCAAGAACAGCTATTTCAGCTTCGAGCCGGGAAGCGGAAGCCGCATTGTGCCGTTCTATGAGTTGCTGCAGATGCAGGGCCGAGGTGAGATTTGCCGGTCCTGCACCTATGAAAACAATATCAAAATCAAGTGATTCTCTCTGAGGGTGCACGTTGTTGGTAGAAGTTATGTGTTATAGCAGTATTCCGCTCAGAAAAACTGTTGCCACGCTGAAATATATAATGATTCCGGCAACGTCGACGATGGTTGCAACAAAAGGGGCCGAAGATGTTGCCGGGTCAAGCCCCCATCGCTGCAGCAAAAGCGGGAGCATGGAGCCTGCAAGCGTACCGAGAAGAACCACACCGATGAGTGAGACCCCTACGGTATAACCAACCGTGAGCCATTCGATATTGTAAGAACCGAGTATAACCGACCAGAATACCACCCTGAATATGCCGATGAGGCCCAGCAGGCTTCCAAGGGCAAGTCCTGATAATATTTCTCTTCTCATTACTCTCCACCAGTCCTTGATAGTGATTTCGCCCAAAGCGAGGGCTCTGATGATAAGGGTGGCAGCTTGAGAACCTGAGTTACCACCGCTGGATATGATCAGCGGGATAAACGTTGCGAGCACGATGGCCTTGGCAAGCTCGTCCTCGAAAAAAGCCATTGCCGAAGCGGTAAGCATTTCCCCGAGAAAAAGCACCACAAGCCAGACGCCCCGCTTTTTGATGACCTCTATGATGGACAGATCCATATATGGTTCTTCGAGGGCTTCAATACCTCCGAATTTCTGGATGTCCTCGGTTTCTTCTTCTTCAGCAACATCAAGCATATCGTCAACCGTTACGATTCCTATCAGGTAGCCGTTGGAATCGACGACGGGCAAAGCAACACGGTCATAGCGTTTGAACGTTTCAAGAGCATCCTGCTGGTCCTGGGTTGCCGTGAGAGTAATGATCTTCTCTTCAGCAATAAGGTCTTTTACCTTTCTGTCGGGTTCTGACAACAGAAGGGCTCTCGCGGCCAGATCGCCGATAAGTTTTCCGTAGTCGTCTACAACATAGATGACATTGAGGGTTTCGCTGCCATGTCCGTACTTTCGTATATAGTCCAGTACTTCACTGATCGTCCAGTCCTTTTTAACGCTGATATATTCCGGCGACATGAGTCGACCGACGCTGTCTTCGGAATACGCAAGCAGGCTTTTTGCGATCTTGAATTCTTCAAACGAGAGAAGTTTAAGCAGTTCCTGAACGACAGTGCTCGGGAGTTCCTCAAGCATTTCCGTTCGATCGTCAGGGGACATGCTGTTAAGAATATGCGTGACGTCTTTTTTGGTAAGAGCGGTCAGCAGATTCTGCTGGGCATCGATATCGAGATACTCGAACGTTTCCGTTGCAACCTCTCTGGGGAGGAGTCTGAAAAGGATTGCCTGCTCATTTTCCGGCAGATCGGATATCAGTTCGGCGAGATCGACCGGAAGCCAATCGGTGAAGATCCGCTGCAGTGCGCTGAAATTTCTGCGCTCGATCAGCTCTCTTATTTCAGGTAAGATTGGAGTCCCGATCATTGTTCAGGATGTTATTAAGGACTTGCCTAAAAAAGGAAAAATTTTACCGACTTTCCAACAGTGCCGTGTTCTTTTTTGGGGACGGCCCAGGTTTCGATTTTGAGACAAAAGGGCTTCCGGCAACATAACGTCTCCAGAGGAGATCTGTTCCTTTGGAGATGCCAATTCGTTTGGATGAACAAACTATATCCGGTTTCAGGGTTTCACCTTCTTCAAGGTAAACGGTTTCGCCTGACAGGCTCATAGCGTTATGTGTCAGGTTTATAGCCATTGCTCTTGTCAATTTCCCCGGTCCGTTCGTCAGATCTACCGTTCTCGACACCTTACGGTTTCTCTTCATGTGGGTAAGACCGACAAGAGGTTCAACGGCCCTGACAAGAACAGCTCCGGCAATCCCTTCAGGTTCTGTCACAATATTCATGAGATTGTGGCAACCGTATGTGAAATATACGTAAAGCCTTCCGGGAGACCCATACATTACCTTGTTTCTTGAAGTCATGCCCCTGAAAGCGTGGCATGCCTCATCACCCTCGGCGAGATATGCCTCCGTTTCGACAATCCTGCCCTTGTAACATCGACCATCCTCCGCGTTATGTACGAAAACCTTGCCAAGAAGAAGCTCGGCCATTTCCAGCGTGGGCTTTCTGTAAAACTTTTCTCCCAGCTTTTCCATTGAGCAGCGGTAGGGTTATGTGTTGATAAAGGCATGAAACGGATGTTCGCCAGCAAGGCAGTACCTTGCAGGAAAAAGCCTCAAATATGAGGCTGGTTGTTCATTACTCTGTACAGTCGAGGTGTGTGAGTAATCACATAAGGGCACCTCTTTTTATTTATTCCGCGCTTCAATTGCGTCGTTGATCCCGACCTGTCAGGATCGAAATCCTCATGTTCCGAAAAGTCGGGGCAGTCCGGTTTTGAAGTTTATTCCGATGCAATCGGGACTCATGACAATAAATAAAGGTGCCCATAATTTAAGGTTTGTAAAAGTTGGCTCAAGTATTATAATTTAGCAAGTCGTGGCTGAAGAACAACCGGATAGATCCTCAAAGGGCAGATGGGAAGAGTTATCGCGATAGCAAATCAGAAAGGCGGAGTGGGCAAGACTACCACGGCGGTCAATATAGCGGCATCTATTGCGATTTCAGAGTTCAAAACCCTGCTGATTGACATTGATCCCCAAGCCAATGCAACCTCTGGTTTTGGCCTCGATACCGAAGAGGAAATTGAAAACACCTTTTACCACGTTATGGTGCAGGGGGGTGATATCAAGGAGGCAATACGCTCTTCGAGCCTTGAGTACCTCGATGTTGTACCTTCAAACGTCAATCTTGTCGGTATGGAGGTGGAACTTGTCAATATGCGGGAGAGAGAATATGTCATGCAGAAGGCTTTGAAAGAGGTCAGAGACAGCTACGATTATATTATTATTGATTGTCCTCCTTCTCTCGGTTTGATTACCCTCAATTCTCTGACAGCCGCGGACTCGGTTCTTATCCCGGTACAAGCGGAATATTATGCTCTTGAAGGATTGGGCAAATTACTCAATACCATCAGTATTGTCAGGAAACACCTGAACCCGAAGCTGTCGATTGAAGGAGTTCTGGTTACCATGTTCGATGCGCGTCTTCGTCTTGCAGGCCAGGTTGCCGAGGAGGTGAAGAAGTTTTTCAAGGACAAGGTATACCGAACCTATATACGCAGGAACGTTCGCCTTTCAGAAGCCCCCAGTCATGGTAAACCTGCTTTGCTGTATGATGCCCAGAGCCTGGGATCCAAAGATTATCTCGATCTTGCGAAGGAGATTTTCGAAAGGGACGGCAAAATCAACAAGTTCAAGGTCAAGCGTAAGTAGCCGCCGGGGCTTGAAGGTTATGCGTTTTCTCCCTGTTGCTTATACAGCCTGAAGAAGCAGAGTAGGTCACGGCTTATTTCGGGAGTGGGCGGTTGAGGGCATGCAATATTCCAGCACATTATGAAACGAGCTAATTAGGATATGGCTAAACAAGCATTGGGAAAAGGTCTGAAAGCCCTTATCCCTGACGAGGGTTTTATTCCCTCGAATGAGCCTGATCATGAAGCCGCGGTCCCGGCGGGTTCTGTCGGGAGTCTGCCGGTAGAGAAAATCAAAGTGAATCCTTTTCAGCCGAGGAAAGATTTCGATGAAGAGGCACTCGAGGATCTGAAAAACTCCATTATCGAAAACGGGGTCATTCAGCCTGTAACGGTCAGCAGGGAAGGGGACGGCTATCAGTTGATCAGCGGCGAAAGAAGGCTTCGGGCAGTCCGTAAAGCCGGCTTCAAATTTATTCCGGGTTATATTGTCGAAGCTCATGAGGATGCAGGTAAGCTCGAACTTGCGCTCATTGAGAATATTCAAAGGGAGGATCTCAATGCCATTGAGATCGCTCTTGCTTTGAAGAGCCTGGTGACCACCTGCAATTTAACCCAGGACGAGATCGCTCAGAAAGTCGGCAAGAACCGTTCTACCATCAGCAATTTTTTGAGGCTCTTGAAACTTCCTGCAGCGATACAGGACAGTATCCGAAGCAAGGAAATTTCATCCGGTCATGCAAGAGCGTTGATCAACCTGCCCAACCAGAAGCAGCAGTTGAAGGTATGGCAACAGATTATCAGGAAAAAAATGTCTGTCAGACAAACCGAGGAACTTGTCAATAAACTGTTCAGGGAACCGTCCCGCAAGGTGCCCGGGGCGGGTAATGCAGGTGGTGTTTCACCTTTTGAACCGATCGAGTCTCAGTTACGGGAACGGTTTGCCACGAAAGTCAGAATAGTGGAAAAAAACAAGGGGAAAGGCGAGATTCATATCCAGTATTATTCTCCTGATGATCTGGAAAGAATCCTTGAAATAATGAATTATGAATAAAGGTCAAGGGATGCGGAGGCTTGTGCCGTTCGTGCTGGTTGCAGTATTGGCTTCTTCAAATGCAAGCGCTGCGGAACCGGTGTTCATCGATACGGGAACTACCGCTGATGCGATCCAGGAGGCTCTTTTTGCCGAGGTTCAGCATGAAGACGGCCAATTCGCCGAAGAAGTTGATCAGCGTATGGAACCATGGAAAGTGGCGATGATCTCCGCCATACTGCCCGGATACGGCCAAATCTATAACGGTGCAATATGGAAGGTTCCCATTCTTTACGGGCTTCTGGGATATTTCGGTTATCGTGCTTTTGACAATCACGACAGCTATACTGAGTTCAGGGACAAGTATGCCCAGGACCCCGAAGGGCCCGAGGCATCGTTTTTCCAGAGCGAGCGTGACAGATTTCAGGAAAAGCGTAATCAGCAACTGCTTTTTCTTGCTCTGGCGTATCTTGCCGGAATTGTGGATGCATATGTCGACGCTCACCTGTATGATTTCGATACTATATCTGAAGAAGGAATTTCATCTCTCTCCGGACCGTTAGAGCCCAGCCCTTCTGTAAGCATCAGTGTAAGGTTTTGATGGGATATCAGGCAATCGGGCCATGTTGACTTTTTAACTTTTGAATTTTGATCTTTTCATGAAGTACACCCTTGTTGGATATGGTAAAATGGGACAGCAGATTGCCGGAATAATAAAGACTTCCGGTGAACATGAGGTTCATGGCGTACTTGACATCGATGCCGAAATCACGCAAAACAGTTTTGCCGGAAGTGATGTTATTATAGACTTTACCGTTCGTGACGCTTTTCTCGCAAATCTTCCTGTCATGCTGGCGTCAAAGGTGCCTGTTGTGGTCGGGACGACGGGTTGGGATGCAGAAATCAACAGGGTGAAAACAATGGTAGAGGAAGCCGGGACCTCGCTCATATACTCTGCAAACTTTTCTCTCGGGGTCAACATATTTCTCCGCACCCTTCGCGAAGCTGCCCGCATGATCGGGCCTTTCGAAGAATTCGATATCGCATTTTCGGAACAACACCATACTGCGAAGGCAGATTTTCCGAGTGGTACGGCCTTGCGTGCGGCGGAGATAATTCTCGGGGTCAATGACCGCAAAAAGACGATAGTCAGCCAGTTGTCAGCCGACAAAAAAATCAGCTCCGATGAGCTGCAGGTTGCCGCAATCAGGCTCGGATCGGTATTCGGGCACCACGCGGCCCATGTCAATTCCGAATTTGACGATATACTCATTGCCCATACCGCAAGAAACCGCAAGGGTTTTGCGGGCGGCGCCGTCCAGGCTGGAAAATGGCTTGCAAACAAACATATATCGCATCCGGGGTTTTATACCATGGATGATTTTCTTGACGAGGTGCTTGGCTAAAGTGAATTGTTCAGAGGAAAAGAAGAGGGCGCTCGGTATCGGTGCGCTGATTATACTCGTGACAACAACGTTTCCGTATCTGACACTCATCAATGCGTTGTTTTTTCTCGGGATAATGATCGGGGGAGCTGCCGCTGCGTATTATTACATTGTCATGTGCCAGATCCGGCTTACTCTCTCGGATGTCTTTATGTTTTCAAGCCTTGCCGGTGTGGCGGGAAGTGTCCTGTCGGCTTTTTCAGGTTATTTACTGATAACGGTGTTTGATTACCGGCCCGGGATCGAGGGGCTGATGCTCCTTAGCGAATGGATGAAAGGGACGTCCCCGGAACAGGATGCTTTTGTAAAACAGATACAGGAAATACTCCAGGCACCGGTAGATATGACGTTCACGGAATTTCTGATCAGCCTGGCCCTGACCGTTTTCATCTATGCTCCGGTTGCCGGAATTGGCGGCGTTATCACAGTCTGGCGCCTGAAACGTCAGGCCGGAAAAGGATAGTAAGCAGTACTCAGTCGGCAATCGGCAGTTTGCGAAAACAATTCAAAGGCCACCGGGAAGCAGCGATGAGATGATTTCCGGCGGTAAAGGGCTGTGCAGGAATGCTGTGACGGTTCCCTCGGTTACAATATATGATTGACGG
>JANQFD010000011.1 GCA_028278005.1 Chlorobium sp.
TCGAAAACCGTTACGTAGCAGGTTTGGCATATTCCAAGGCCGGCACAAACATAGCCTACATGAGCCTTGTTTTCAAGCGCTACCCTGGAAAGCTTGTCGCCAACGGCTCCGCGACAAAGCTTATCATTGATAATGATATCCATAACTATCAGCGATTAAAGTGGTTATATATATTCTCAAATGATTGCAACGGATTTCTCTTTTCAAATTTAGTAAAATAACGCTAAAAAGCCGGTCAGGATACATTGAACTCCCGCCGGACCACATCATTCCGGTCTGCGTTGAATTAGTATCACTAGAGACCGTTTTGAAAAAGCTCATTCGAAAATGCTATTTTTTCCATTGATGAGTATGGAAATGAAATGGCATTTTGCAGTAGACCGCGGCGGGACCTTTACCGATGTGATAGGTTTCGATCCGCAGGGAATGGTGCATACCCGCAAGCTGCTCTCTTTATGCGATGCCTATCCCGATGCCGGGATTGAGGGAATCAGGAACATTCTGGGCCTTTCATCAGGGGAACTCCTCGATCCGGAACGGATAGCCTGTATCAGGATCGGGACAACGGTTGCCACCAACGCCCTGCTTGAAAGAAAGGGTGCCCCGGTCGCCCTCTGCATCACCAGAGGATTCGAAGATCTGATAGAGATCGGAAACGGTGCACGTCCGGAACTGTTCAATCTTAACATTCACAAACCCCCACCGGTTTACAGTCATGTTTCGGAAGTCGGGGAACGGATCGACACAGCAGGCAATGTGCTTGCTGCCCTCGATCATCGTGGAGCGGCAGCGGTTCTTGCAAAGATCCGTTCGCTCGGATACGAAAACCTCGCGATAGTCCTGAAACATTCGTGGATCAACCCTGTACATGAACAGATACTTGCCCGTATAGCAAGGGAGAACACGGGATTCACCCATGTGGTTGCCTCCCATGAAATAATGCCGCTGATCAACTTTCTCAAACGGGGGCAGACCACGTTGATCGAAGCCTGCCTGGGTCCGGTACTGCATAACTATGCGGAGACATTCAGGAAACTTGCCGGAGATGTCAGGATCGAATTCATGCAAAGCTCGGGAGGCCTTATTGAAGCTGACGCCCTGCATGCAAAGGATACCATTCTTTCCGGCCCTGCAGGAGGCGTTATCGGTACAGGAAACCTGTCGGAACAGTTCGGAATTGAGCAATCAATAGGCTTTGACATGGGAGGCACCTCGACGGATGTTTCCCGGTATGACGGGGACCACCATCATGTTTTTGAAAACGCAGTTGCCGGAGTTCCCTTCTACACCGATATGCTCGATGTAGAGACCGTCGCCGCCGGAGGCGGTTCGATCCTCGGTTTTGACGGGGAAAGGCTTCTCGTAGGTCCTGAGTCGGCCGGTTCGAACCCGGGTCCCGCATGCTACGGTCATGGAGGCCCCCTGACGGTGACCGATGCAAACCTGCTGCTTGGCAGAATTATCCCGGAATTCATGCCAAGGACCTTCGGCTCACACCACAAGGAATCCCTCGATCTCTCAGTCACAAGAGAGAAGTTCACCGATCTTGCTGCAACGGTCTCAGAGATTACAGGGCACATCTACACGCCCGAAGAGCTTGCCGAAGGTTATTTGCGTATCGCAAACGAGATCATGTGCAGGGCCATGAAAAAAATTTCCGTATCCCGGGGGTACGATATCCGGAATCACGTGCTTGTCTGCTTCGGAGGTGCAGCACCGCAGCACGCCTGCGAGATCGCCCGAACCATCGGCATCGACACCATCATCATCCACAGGCATTCCAGCATCTTTTCTGCTTATGGCATTGCCATTGCAGACCGGCTCGAGCGTACCGTAGAACCTGTCATGAAACTGTTCACTCCGCAACTGCTCGATCAGCTCGAGAAGAAAGCCCAGTCGGCAGCCGATACCATGATCGAAAGACTCCTCGACGGGGAAAACCTGAACCGGAAAACCATAAGAATTTATCTCGACCTGAGGCCTGCCGGAAGCGACACCTGGCTTTCAATTCCGGCAGCAAGCACCAGCGGAGGCATTGCTTCTTTCGACGATCCTGAAAACATTCTGGCTGTATTCGAGAAAGAATATCTCTCCAGATTCGGTTTCAGGCCGGATACCAAAGCTGTCGAACTTGTCAACATGCGCACGGAAGTAACGGCTGCAAGCCCTGTCAAGAATATGAAATCAGGGGCTTTCCGGAAACGAAAAGAGAGCGAAACCGTCCTGCATCGCACATCATGCAAGGTATGGGTATCCGGGGCATTCAGGTCGGTCGAGGTTTTCGATAAAAGCCGTCTGCAGCCTGAAGACGTGCTGAAGGGACCAGCCATGATAGCCGACGAACAGCTGACCCTCCTTGTTCAGGAAGGATTTGAAATGACGGTCGATGCATACGGCAACCTTATACTAAGGGATAAAACGGGAATGCCCGATACGCAAAAAAAGAATGCCGAGCGCGAAAAAGCCGACCCGGTCATGCTCGAGGTATTCAACAACCTTTTCATGAACATTGCCGAGCAGATGGGCTATACCCTTTCAAACACCTCTCATTCGGTCAACATGAAGGAGCGTCACGATTTTTCATGCGCACTGTTCGACAATGACGGAAAACTTGTCGCACATGCGCCGCATATTCCGGTTCACCTCGGCGCCATGGAAGCAACCGTACAGCATATCATCCTGGAAAACACCCGAGATATGCAGCCGGGTGACATGTACCTTGCCAACAACCCGCACGAGGGCGGTTCACACCTTCCGGACATAACCGTCGTCACACCGGTTTTCTGCGGAGAAAAAACACCTTCATACTTTCTTGCCAACCGTGGGCATCACGCGGATATCGGAGGCATTACACCCGGTTCAATGCCCCCTTCGAGCAGGACTATAGATGAGGAAGGAGTTGTGATCGGCAGTTTTCTGCTGGTTCGCAATGGAATGTTCAGGGAAAAAGAACTTGTCGACCTGCTCTCTTCCGGCAAATATCCGGCACGAAACCTGCCTGAAAGAATCTCAGACCTGAAAGCCCAGATTGCCGCAAATAACAAGGGTTTGACGGAATTAATGAGAATGAACACAGCATATGGCACAACAACCGTTCATCGCTACATGGGTTTCATACGGGAAAACGCAAGGCATGCGATGAACCGCGCGCTTGAAAAGCTTGCTGGTAAAAAAAGATCGTTTAGCGCTGATTTTTCCGACACGATGGATAACGGAGCCCGTATTTCAGTATCCGTTCGAGTCACTTCGCCTGAAGGGGAAAACCCCGTGATAGAGATAGATTTCAGCGGAACAAGCCCTGAAGATCAGGGCAACATAAATGCCCCCCCGGCAGTCACCACCGCTGCTGTTCTCTACACACTGCGAAGTCTTATCGACGAAGATATCCCGCTTAATGCCGGATGCCTCGAACCGGTAAACGTCATCATTCCGGAAGGATCAATACTCAATCCATCACCCGCCGCGGCGGTTGCAGTCGGTAATGTCGAAACTTCGCAGCGAATCGTCGATGTCTTGCTCGGAGCACTGGGAAAAGCTGCAGCTTCACAGGGGACCATGAACAACCTGCTCTTCGGAAAGCACGATAACACCGGAAGCCAGTACTACGAAACCATTCCCGGGGGAGCCGGCGCAACAGAAGGGCATAACGGCGCATCCGGTGTACAGGTAAACATGACAAACACGCGACTTACCGATCCGGAGATACTCGAACATCGTTTTCCGGATGTGGAAATAACCCGTTTCACGATCAGAAAAGGTTCGGGCGGCACCGGAACGTGGAGAGGAGGGGATGGCGTAGAACGCGCCCTGCTTTTCAAGGCGCCGCTGCATGTCAGCGTTATTTCTGAACGCCGAAACGTCGCTCCTTTTGGTTTGCACGGCGGCGACCCCGGCTCGAAAGGCATCAACCTGCTCGTCCTTCAGGACTGTACGGAAATTCCTCTGGATCACAGGGTCGACCGGGTATTCCTCGAGGGAGAAACCCTGCTGATCAAAACGCCCGGAGGCGGAGGATACGGCAATCAAGCCGCAATTGCCGACGCAATATAGATAAAGCAGCAGGCTTTCAGCAGGAATGCCAGAAATCTTGCTGTAACACTACAATCTGTTTTCACGACCATTCGGGGGACTCCCTTCAGTTTTCTCAGCATGATCGTGTTCTGTAAAACATCCAGAGGAACAGCAAGCAATACCCCCCAGGAAAGCATCGATCCGTAAACTGCCGCAGCTCCGGATGAACCGGCTGACAGCAAAGCGCAGGCTATGCTCAGAGCCGGAGAGAGGCACAGCAGCCAAAGGTAACGCAGGCTTGTTTGTAAAAACGCCCTTTTAAGCAGCCCTTTTTCCTTCCATACCCTGATTCTGGCCTCTGTTCTCTGCGTTCCCCAGGGCATATCCAGTGCAACCACTCTTGACGGTACTCCGCCAAGCCTGACCCTGAGACTGCGCCCGATACCGTACATTACAACCATCACAAGGAAAGCAGTGATAACCAGCATATTCAGGGCGGTCCACTGCATTTCCGGTGAAATCCAAAAATAGGGATGCATGATTGTTATACCACTGCTTTTAATAACGTTACTACTCTTGAGCATGTGCTGAAACGCTCAGTTTAGGTTATATTAACTTTGCCGCCGGATCCAAAGGGCTCCCATGAACTTCAGGCAATATAATACGTCATGACCGCCGTTTAGCAACACTCATCTCTTGCCCGATCGGGGAGCGTCAGGTTCAAAGGCATCATACATTTGAGTACTTTGGAATTGTATGATAATACACAGCATGAAAGCATTGTTAAACAGGATACTTCTGGTGCTTCTCACGGCAACAGCCATAGGCGGCACATTATTTCTATGCCTCGGCATTCTGGTTTCTCTGAATGCCTCGGAGCCCCGGAGAAGCGACGTCATAATAATCCTGGGAGGCGATGACGGACTTCGGGTAAAAAAAGGTGGCGAACTGTACATTGCCGGGTATGCACCGTCTATCCTCCTTACCGGTATAGACAAAAAATATTACCGGCCCGAAAAGCCGAACTGGCGGGAAAAACGGCTTATGGATATGGGAATTCCAAAACAGGCCATCAACGTCGATACAAAGTCCGAAACCACCTGGGAGGAGGCCTTGAATTCGCTCGTTATCATGAAGGAAAAAGGGTGGGAACGAGCAATCGTGGTCAGCGATCCCCCGCATATGCTCCGACTGCATAACACTTGGAGCCGAGCTTTCAGGGACTCTTCAAGATCATTTGTTCTTGTGCCCACCAGTCCGGCATGGTGGCAACCCCTGTTATGGTGGAAGAACAATACAAGTTACCGGTTCGTGCTCAGCGAGATCCAGAAAAACATCTACTACGCCGTGGTCTACTTCTGAATTTATCAGCCCCTTCCCTGCACGGCAAACCCTAGAACATCGCGTGCTCGCCCAGTTCCTGACCTTTCAGCCCTTCTTTAATCACCCTGCCGTAAAAATCACGAAGGGTATCGCTGCCATATGACGGTGTTGCATCCGGGTCATATTTTCCGGTTTCCGGATTCAACACCAGCATGGATTCCGAACAGTAATACTTGCCAATCCGGGCGAATTCGGCTTTATCCTCCAGCTTGGGAAATATTTTGGCAAGCAGACTCAGCACGGGAATGATAACATCGAACATCCTGATCGGCATTCGCTTGAATTTCGGCTCTTTTTCCAGGAGCTCAAAAAGCATCTCCGCCTGCTCTCTGACGGAAATCGCCTTACCCGGACCGCCGACAGGCAGAATTTTGTTTTGTTTTGCCGGATCCTCAAGGCAATCGGCCATAAAACGGGCAAGATCAGCTTCACTGATCGGCTTGCATGAGGTCAGCTCCCCGTCACCGAACATGACGAACGGTTTTCCTTTTTTTACCGATTCGACCTGACCGGCAATGGACTTGAAAAATGCCGTCGGGCGAACGATCGAGTATGTCAGGCCGGATTCGATCAGCTCTTTTTCGAACTTCAGCTTGGCCCGCTGAAACGCAAGGATCGGCTTTTGGACACAAATTGCCGAAAGCAGCAGGAAATGTTTGGCGCCGGCTGCAATTCCGGCATCAAACGTGTTGCGGGTTGCCTGATAATCTATATTCCATGCATCTTTGATGCCTCCGGTACGCGAAGTGAGGCAGGAAACCACCACATCGAAATGTTCACCACGAATTCCCTCGTTCAACAGCGAATCCATATCGGAAACGTTGCCGAAACGTACCTCGGAGCCTTTCAGTTCCTTCTTTGTCTGACCGGCTGTGGCTGATGCACCGACCCCAGAACGTTCACGCGCAAAGCTCACCACTTCGTGACCGCGGGCAACCAGTTCCCGCACGACGAATTTTCCGATGTAACCGGTCGATCCAACCAAGAATATGCGTTTCTTTTGCTGTGAAGCAGGCGCATGAACCGGACCGGTGGTGTCGGAAGCCGAAGAAGATGAGACCACTGAATAAAAAAGATAAATTATTGCTACAGGTGAAAAATATAGCAAATATTACATGTAGAATACATGTCTGCCGATCGTGGTGACCTCCATTTTCTTCGAGGCCCAGTAGGGAGCGACATAATCGGCGTGATAGTGCGTAACACCTTCAAGCTGTTTGGAAATGGGAAGATCAGGGTTGAGCATGACTTCAGCCGCTGCGGCTTTTGCCTTTTTCCAGGCCGTCCGGTTTCTTACCCTGTCTGACATGCCGTCCCAGAACCAGCTGAACTGCTTGTACTCCTTGACAACGTCTTCAACAGTATCGGGATAATCAGGTGATTTGACACGATTGAGGGTTACAACACCGACCGCAAGCATCCCTTCCCAGGATTCACCGCGGGCTTCATGATAGATATTGCGTGCAAGCCATTCCACTTCCCTGTTCTGCAGTGCTTTTACATACTCGTTGTTACGCTCTTCAACCTTCTGCTCCGGCTGATGCGTCACCTGGTCTTTTATTGCAATACCCATAGAAAAAAGTCCGGCGAGCGCAATAGCCCCGCCAAGGGCTTTTGCCTTTTCGGAAGGAAGAACCTTCGTCTGTTCCTTTACTATGCTTATGAGCTTGTTCATAGATTCATGTCTTGATTATAACTCCTCTGCCTGTCCAGTGTAATCCGTCTTGATTTCAAACCGTTCTTTATGCTGCGAGAATAAACGAAAAATCCCTCAAAAAAACAAGGGAATCACAACAAAAAGAACATCGTTAACCGCTTTATTCGTTCATTTTGCTCTATCTCTCATTTTTCAGATACCTTCATGAGCATGTCTGCAAGGAGAGTCCAAAATTTCCCCACCGACTCAATGTGAACCTTTTCAGCGGGAGAATGAGGATTACGGATCGTCGGACCGAAAGAGATCATGTCGAGCGCCGGATAGGTTGCCCCGATTATCCCGCATTCAAGACCGGCGTGAACCGCATGAACTGTCGGGTTTTTCCCGAAATTCTCCCTGTAGATTTTCCGCATGCTTTCAAGAACCGGCGATTCCGGATCGGGTTTCCAGCCGGGGTATCCCCCATCGAACACCGAGACAGCTCCGGCAAGATCGAAAACGCTTTCTATCATCGTCCGGAGATCATCACGAGCGGAATCAACCGAACTTCGGAGCAGGCATTCGACGTTGATCGTGCTATCATCTGATTGTATCGTTGCGAGGTTATTGGATGTTTCAACCAGACCGGGAATTTCTCCGCTCATGCGCATTACTCCGTTCGGGCAGGCATACACAGCCTTGAGCATTGCAAAAAAAACACTCTCGTCAATGACACTTCGAGGGGTTTCGACAAGCTCGGCTTCAATGACAAGGCCCGGATCGGATGCAGAGAATTCATTTTTTATATCCCGGGCTTTTTTTGCAATGTCCTTCACCAGCAACTCCGCATTATAGGCATGGACGGTTACCGTTGCAGTGGATTCACGTGGAATGGCATTGGAAAGGCTTCCGCCTCGGATTGAGGATAAAAGCAGTCCGTGGCGGATATATCCGTCATAGAGTATACGGTTCATGATCTTGTTGGCATTGCCGCGGCCCAGATGAATATCCAT
Source organism: Chlorobium sp. (assembly GCA_028278005.1). Taxonomy (GTDB): domain Bacteria; phylum Bacteroidota; class Chlorobiia; order Chlorobiales; family Chlorobiaceae; genus Prosthecochloris. Next base: position 8,044 of record JANQFD010000011.1, read on the forward strand.
GCCGCTATGGCCTCCCTTCAATCCGCCTACCCTGATCCTGAATCCTGTATAACCTTCAGGAACAGGGTCAGACGTGTACCTGAAAACGGTTTTGCCATAGAGGCCGCCCGCACAACCTGTAAAAAGCCGACCTTCGTCTTCCGAATCCAGGTTCAGGAGGATATCCCCTTTGAGTAATCCCGGTTTCAGGCCGAAAGCTCCGGTCATGCCGCTTTCCTCATCGCTGGTGAAAAGCGCTTCGACCGGCCCGTGCTGCAAGTCAGCAGATGCAAGTACAGCCATTGCCGCCGCTATCCCGATACCGTTGTCAGCTCCCAGTGTTGTACCGTCGGCACGCACCCAGTCACCGTCAACAATCGCCTCTATCGGATCTTCTTTAAAATCGTGATCTTTTCCGCTGTTCTTCTGCGGTACCATGTCGAGATGAGCTTGCAGGATGACTCCCTTGCGGTTTTCCATGCCGGGCGAGGCCGGTTTGCGGATGATCACGTTCCCGGCACTGTCAACAATGGTTTCCAGCCCCAGATGCCTTCCGAATTCAGAGATGAAAGTCCTTATTTTTTCCTCATGACCCGACGGGCGCGGAATCCGCGTCAGGCTATAAAAGTACTTCCATATTTCCTGCGGCTTCAATCCTTGAATATCGCTGCTCATAAACGGTATGATTCCTGTTATTATTCCTTAAGGGTGCCTCTGTTTTTTTCAGGATACAGTTACGATGTCTCCCGATGTACAATCATTCATCCTTCAATCATTTATGCTATATTTACAGTAACATGCAATCAGGCATTCCTGCAAACATAAAACCTCTACCATCATGGCTAATACCGAAGGAGTTTTTTCCGATCTGTTCAACGCAGCAGGCAACACAACCCAGAACCTGGCAGAAAACGTGCTCGACGGAGCCTCGAACGTCACGAATGCAGCCCAGGAGTATGCAAACATCTGTATTTCCATTGCCACCGGTGCCACAACCACCGCGTTACAACTTATTCAGGATGTTACTTCAGCCATCTCCTCATCCCTCAACCCGAAACAGTAAAAGCCTGCCCGACAAGAAAAAACCTCCTTGCCACGGACACTGCAGGGAGGTCTATCCTCAATATATCCGGCCACTCTATCCTGCACGCCCTTAAAAACAAAAAAACAGTTCAGCTTGTTCTTGTGCATTGTGTAAAACTTACTGTCTCAATATGCCCTGACGGGTGAGACGAAACCGACGGGCTTGAGAGCCATAAGGGAGCAGCTGATTTCGCTGAGAATGTTTTCGGCCGTATTGCCGATAAGGAAACCGAGGACACCGGTTCTTGCAACAGTACCCATAACCAGAATGTCGACATCCTCCTTTTCGACAAACTCCGGTATGAGCATATCTGGGTTTCCTCTCATGCGATGTACCTTGTGATTCAAGCCTATACCCGACTCTTCGATAAGGGCTTTAAGAGAAGTCTGGTGATCGGCATCGGCTTCCCTGATATTCTTTTCCTGCTCTTCCTCGGTGATGTTAGCCCAGGCTTTGTATCGCAGGAACTGCTCGAGCTCATAGTCCCAGCAGGAAAGAATGCTCAACGATCCTTCAAACGCATCCGCCATCGAGCGGGAAAGCTGTAAAAGCCTGATTGAAAGAGCTTTTTCTCTTGAATCGCGGTTTTCAGGATCAACTGCGACTGCAATACTTGCCTTGCCCAGGTCATGCTTGACCGGTCTGGCCAACCAAACGGCACTTGGACATTTTCTGAGCAATGTCATATCCGTCGACCTGAAACCTTTGCCGTTTTCACCCGGCTCGGCTTCTTTAATAACCAGATCGTCCCCTTCTTTCAACACATGCCGGATCACCTCAATAGCAGGAGGAATGTCCACTTTCTGACGCACGACACGCAAAGGAACCTTATCGCTACTGAATTTCAAGGCCTGACGGGTCTTTTCAAGCTCAACCGAGAGCTGCTCCTGCAGATATTTCCCGTAGGAATCCGAATAGGTGTCCTGTGTTTTCGGCAGAGCCGGATAGACAAGCAAAACGTCCAGGCTCACCTGATTGGCGGCAGCGAGTTTCATAGCCTGCTTCAGGCCTTCGGTCTCGTTAAAAACACCCTCTGTTACGTACAGTATGTCATTAAATTTTCGCATGGTCATTCTCCCTGCCGCCGGTCGGGGCATTTTCATTTTGGGGATATTCGCACTGCATTGCCTCAGCCAGACGTTCTGCAGCACGCTTGGCCGCATCATAGAATGGCAGAAACACGACATCGGCCCCTTTTGACTTCAAGGTATCCCTTTCATCAATTTTTTGGGTAGAAACAGCAATTTTTCCATTGTATTTCTGCTGTTTCAGGGCATCGATCAAGGCTATGCGGGGATCTTCGTGGGTAAGTCCGAGGAAATCGTACTGTGCAACCGACGAAACAACCCACTGTACTCCCCCAAGTGGCAGGGAGGCTATGAATTCCTGGTCGGAAGCGTCCCCGTAAACAGCCTTGAATCCCTTTTTTTTCCATCTTCGGACCTCATCGGGATTGAAATCGACTGCGAGGAGACGGTATCCGTCTTTCTTGAGGTAGTGTGCAACTGCAGAACCGTATCGACCCAACCCGAACAACACGATGTCATACTTTCCGGAATCTACCAGCTCCTTATCCTGTGTCCGTTCAGCAGCTGAAGAACGTTTTTCGAAAATGCCCAGAACAGGCTCCAGAAAATCATAGAGCATGTGCGAATAGGTTATCATGTAGACCGACAAAGCTATGGTTATCAATCCTACAAGGGTGACCAGACCGAGAGCTTCCTCAGAAAGATGCCCGATTTGAAGCCCCATGGCGATAAAAATCAGGGAAAACTCGCTGATCTGTGCAACCGTAAGCCCGGCAAGGAACGACGTGCGTTTTTTATAACCGAGAAAGCCCATGATGACCATGACAATCAGCGGATTACCGACAAGGACAAATAAAGAAAAAACAATTGCCGGATAAATCTGGCTGCCGAGCAACTCGAGTTCTATATGCATACCCAGAGCGATGAAAAAGAACAGCAGCAGAAAATCCCGAACCGTTGCAAGTCGTGACAGAATTGTTTCGCGGAAAGGGGTTGAAGCCAGAGAGACGCCTGCAAGCAGCCCCCCAAGCTCTTTACTGAAACCAAAGTAACTGCCCAGTGAAGCCAACAGGGCTGCCCAGCCGATTGCAAAGGTAATGAGAAGTTCCGGAGACTTGACGATGCGGCTCACAATAGGTGTTGCGAGAAAACGGATAAACAGGGCCACAAAGAAGAGCAGCAGGACTCCATACAACAGAATGGTGGCAATCTGCATCAGCGCATTGCTCTCGACACCGGCCTGAGAGTTAATCCCGAAGGCCGAAAGAATCATCATCGCAAGCACTACGACCAGGTCCTGAACGATGAGAAAACCGATAGCAATACGCCCGTGCAGAGAATCGACTTCTTTTTTATCAGATAACAGTTTGACAATTATAATCGTACTCGAAAACGTCAGCGCTATGGCAACATAGAGGGAGGTTATTACTTCGAGTCCCATGAGACGACCGATAAAAAATCCGGCCACCGAAGTAAACAGAACCTGACCGAGCCCGGTAGCAAGCGATACCAGTCCCATTGACCGAATAAGCTTCAGATCGAGCTTCAACCCGACAAGAAACAGCAGGAGCGCAATACCAAGATCAGCAAGAAGCTGTACTTTTTCTTCTGATTGAACGATGTCGAACACAGAGGGCCCTGCAAGAATACCAACCGCAATAAAACTCACGATCATCGGCTGGCGAAGCAACAGGCTCACTGCACCTACAAGAGCCGCAAGGACTATCAATGAGGTAATCTCGTAAAAAGGTACTGTATGGATGATGCTTAGATCCGGCATGCGTAACATGTTGTCCTGTTTACTGCAAGGGTCACATACATACAATGTTTCTTGCACACAGAAAAGTTCATGGCAGAAGCATGAATTCCTCAAATCCTGTCTTTCTGCAATATCATGCCAAATAGATATGAAAGGAGTTTTTTGTGTAATTTTATTTCCGGATACCCATCAAGTGATAAGAGAGAGCGCCGGAAGAAGACAAGACATCTCTCGGATGACCGATCATCTTCAGATGATTTCCATGAAAAAAGCACTTATCATCCTCGGCATCAGCCTGGCTGTGATTGTTACGGGCCTGCTTGTTGTACTGATGCTTCTCACATCGGATCAACCGAAACCACCCGATCCCGTTACAAAAGAAGTCATCGTTGATATCCCCGTTTCCACCTTCAATGTTCCGGTAAGGCTGAAAATCGAAACGCTCGCCGGCTATCTTAACCGGAAAATCACCGGCACATTTCTGGAAAAGAATCTTTTTCTTCAGTCCTCAAGGAATGAAGAAGTACGCCTGACGCTCACAAGAAAAGAAGATTTGACCATCAGCTCCGATGGCAAGATGCTGGTGTGCAAGCTTCCGCTTGATGTGAAGGTCACCTTGCTGAAAAGCCGTCTTGGAAAAACCGTTACCGGATGGTTCAAACCCGTACATACAAGTCTTCTGGTCACAGTATCAACTCCGGTTTCGCTCGATGAAAACTGGAGTCTGGTAACAGATTTTAAAATAACCGGATACAGGTGGACCAAAGAGCCTTTGCTGCACATAGGCCCGTTTACCATACAACTCACAAAACTGCTGAACAAAGAGATAGGAAAGAAAAACGAACTCTTTACGAGAGTACTCAACCGGGAAATCAACAAGGAAGTAAGCCTGAAACCAACGGTTTCCGATGTATGGAAAAGCCTGCAAAAACCTGTGACCATCGCAAGAAATCCTGCGGAGATATGGTTACGGTTTCTTTGCCGTGACATACAGGGCAGGATACAGTTGAGCCAGTCAGACATTACCTGTTTCACAAGTTTGCAGGCAAAAACCCTGGTCGTTACGGACACAGCTGAAACAGCCGATCTGAAACAGCTGCCCGATTTTAGCAGGTTGCCGGAAACAGATAAAACAACCCAATCGAATATCTACCTCTATGCCTATACAACCTTCGATGAAATCAATGAACAGCTAACCGGCTATTTTCAGGGCAAAACTTTTTCTGCCAGAGGTCGTACCATAAAAATAAAGCATATTCGGGCCTACGCTTCGACTCAAGGCTTGACCATCGCAGTTGAAACTGACAAAGCCTTTAAAGGATCTCTGTTCATGAGTGGAGAGCTGCTATTCGACCTGGCCGGACAGCGACTGAAGGTGCAAAACTTCGATTATGCCATCGATTCGAAAAACACCCTGATTAAAACAGGAGATGAACTTCTCCATGCCCGCATAAAAAAGGCCGTTGCATCGAAGCTGCATGTCGATCTCGATACCCTGATCAGCAAGGTTCCGGCACTGCTTCACGATGCCATTGCCAGTGGAAAAGCCGGGAAAGCAATCACCCTGTCAGTGGAAAAACCCGAAATCAGGCATTGCGATATTCTTCTGGGGGAAAAACGTATTCATATGGTGCTTCATGTTCTGGCAGAAACAGATCTTGAGATCAAGAGAATAAAAACCGGACGGAAAATCAATATTTCCGACACCGGCAAACCATACCCCGTCCCTGCAGACCATGCAATAAAAAAGCCGCTCTGGCAGCGGCTTTCCTCAAGATCTATCAAACAACAGCTTAATACTGGAAACGGCGTGTCGGCCTTTCTTCACGCGGCCTTGCCTGATTTACTCTGATGGGGCGACCGTTCAGCTCGCTGTCATTCAAAGCTTCGATGGCGGCATTTGCCTGATCATCGTTCGGCATTTCAACAAAACCGAAACCTTTTGAGCGACCGGTAAATTTGTCTGTGATGATATTAGAACTGGAGACTTCTCCGAATTCGCCAAACGCTTCACGCAGTTGATCCTCGGTTACACCATACTCCAGGTTGCCAATGTAAATGTTCATGTCTTTACCTCATGGTAGTGTGTGCTTTGATCAAAAGAGAGACGCCGTCAAATAATCAAAAGCACAAATCACCTGAAAGCGTTCAGCCAACCATTGACTGACGTGTAAATATACTTTTTTCTCACAGAGATATCAAAATCATTACAACCGCGCCCCCCCTGAAATCTCGATGACCTGCCCGGTAATGAAAGAAGCGTCGTCCGAAGCCAGAAAAAGAGCTGCTTTTGCTACGTCTTCCGGAGATGCGATACGCTTCAGGGGATAACGCTCCGCAGCTGCCTCAGCCATTGCAAGCCATTTATCACGACCAAGGACTTTTTGAAAAACCGGTACATCGACCAGCGCCGGAGCAAGTGCATTAACCGTGATGTTGTACTGTCCCATCGCCATAGCAAGAGAGCGCGTAAACGAGAAGATCCCTCCCTTGGAAGCCGAATATGAAAACTGCCCCGGGCTTCCGCGATAAACCAGCGAACTCATGTTGACAATTCTGCCGTATGCGAGCGGTTTCATGATCCGGCAAGCCTCCCTGCAGCAGAGAATACATGATTTCAGGTTGAGATCGATGTTCCGGCTCATACGTTCGTAGTCTATCGACTCGACATCTGCAACCGGTTCATGATCACCCCCTGCTATGTTCACAAGGATATCGAGAGCCGGATGTGATGATCCGATTTCGGAAAAGAGTTTCAGAATATCTTCTTCACGGGTAAGATCCGCAGGCATTACCGTGACATTGTCGCCGCCCTGACTGCGTATCTCACTCTCCACGGCAAGACATGCATCCCGTTTGCAGTCGCTGAGAATTACCGATGCACCCTCCGAGGAAAAAATTCCGGCGGTCGTGCTGCCGATTCCTCCGGCGGCACCGGTTATGAGAGCTGTTTTGCCGCTTAATCTCATGGGTGCCTTTTTTTATTTACAACCCCGTATCGAACGTGAGCAATGTCCCTTTTGCAATCGACAGGTTCTTTCCTGCAGCCAGCGGCTCGCTCATCCCTTCAAGATATATCATGAGGTCATACGTTCCGGGAGGAACCGCATAGGGCTTCCACAGAGGGTAATCACCGTTCGACGCTTTTTCAATCTTTATGAGAGGTGTGTTTTTCCCTGAAGGCACAAGCGCCCAGGAAGAAACATCAGGATTTTGCGGCTGTTTCAGCTGAATACCGGTATCTATGGCGACACGTGTTTCCAGGCCGGGTTTAACAACAGCTCCGGCATGCAGAACAACAGGTTTATCTTTTGTCTTATGAAGGTAGGAACCCTTGTAATGCACCGCAAGGTCGTATGTGCCGGGAGGCAGTGGTTTTGTTTTGTAGAAGTAGTGGGTATTTCCGGTTTCAGGGGTTATGAGATTTACGGCATTCTCCCCTTTCCTTGTGATAATTACTGCTCCGGCAGGCATTGCACTAAGCTCTCCGGTGATGTCGATTGCCAGCGAGCCCATATTCAGTTCGGTTGTCCGTCCTCCCTCGATTTCGTACATGCCGAGCGACACTTCAGAATCAGGCTTGTAGTTGGAATTGGCATATCCACCGATAACCTCGTATTGTCCCGCCGGCAAAGGATGTTCGTCGTCGGCAATCAGGGTTGATTTGATCCGTTTGACGAGTTTGCCGTCCTTTACACGAACTATCTTGATGGTATTCATACATTCGAGTGCATCTCGAGGCATGGCAATTCGCAGTTTACCGAGACCTGTAGATACAGTCGAAACCGTAGTTTTCGCCTTTTCGACCTTCCGGTGCACCTCGGTCCTGATTGTCTCCAGGGCTTTGAGAAGGGTACCTGTGTCGGCAGCCCCGAAATACCTGCCGCCGGTTGCATCCGCAAGGCAGTCGAGCTGCTCTTTCTGCTTCTGGTTTACCGCAAATCCGACAACATGCATCACAAAGTGAATGCCTGATTCCTTCAGAGCACGTATAACCATGCATGGGTCGTCATGACAGGTCTCATGACCATCACTGACAAGAATAATTGTGGTTTCCTCTTCACTGTTCCGGATACTTTCCGCGACAAGTTTTACGGCAGCAGCTATCGGGGTCTTTCCTTTCGGAGAAAGCGCATCAACTCTTCCGAGCAGTTCCTTCCGGTTGGTGTTTTCAACCGGTAATAGTATCTCTATATCCGAGCAATCTCCTTTCCGGCGGTGCCCGTATGCAGTAAGTCCGACTGAAACTTCTTCCGGAATACCCGGAATCACCTTGTGCATGACTTCCCTCGCCGCCTCAATTTTTGTGGCCTGACCGGCTTTTCCCCACATGCTTCCCGAGGCATCAAGTATAACCATAACACGAGGATACTCAGCCGCCTGCAGTGAAGAGACAGACATCGGTATATGCAGGCCGGACAGTAATACAAGCCACAACACCAGCAAAACGGATCGCGGTAGAGGGGGGTTCATGATTCTCATTTTCAGTGGAAATTACGTTATGAAATACCATATAGCGATGCAATATACGGCAAAACAACGTCACACCCTTCGTTGTCAATCAGACTTGTCCCGGCAGGTCCGATGAGGCGCAGTGCTCTTCGACAAGCCGGCGCCGAAGCACTTTGCCGACCAGTGATTTGGGCAGACTGTCCGTAAACGTGATATATTTCGGCACCTTGTATGCGGCAAGTTCCTTTTTGCAAAATTCACGCAATTCTTCCGTTTCGACACTGCTGCCCTCGCGCAATACAACCCAGGCCTTTACCGCCTCACTCTGATGCTCATCCGGCACTCCGGCCACACCGACTTCATAAACGTCCGGGTGGGTTGCGATAACCTCCTCCACATCCCTTGGCCAAACCTGGAAACCGCCTGGTTTGATAACATCCTTTTTCCGGTCTATAATAAAAAGATAACCGTCTTCATCCAGATACCCGAGATCACCGGTAAACAGCCAGCCGTTCCGGATGGTTTTACCGGTTTCCTGTGGACGTTGCCAGTACTCCTTCATGAGCTGAGGAGCATGCATGACCACCTCGCCAACCTCGTTCGAAGCCAATTCACGTTCTTCATTGTCCTGATCAACAATACGAATCTCAACATCCGGGGCGGGGATACCTACCGAACCCTCCTTATAGGTCCCGAGAACGGGGGTCAAAACCGAACCTATCATCGACTCGGTAAGTGCATACGCATCGATAATCCTCCCGCCGGTCAACTCCTCAAACTTTTTTTTGGTTTCAAGCAGCAGTGGAGCCGCACCGGAAACACAAAGTTTCAATGAACCGAGAACCTTTTTGTTTTTTCTGACACGGGGGTGATTGATGATCGATGAAAACAATGTAGGCACACCGGGGAGAACCGCCGGCCCGAGCTTTCTGATGGTTGCCACAAGATCATTGAGATCTCTTGGATTCGGTACCAGAATAAACGGATACTCATCCACCAGGGCGGCCCCGAGTATGCCAACCTGTGCATAGACATGAAACAGCGGCATATTCAGCAGAACGCTGTCCTTTCCTCTGTCAAGCACGACACTGAACCATCGGGCTATCTGCATTCCGCTGACAATCATCGCATGATGAGTACAAACGGCACATTTCGGCATACCTGTCGTACCACCCGTGAATAGAAACAGGGCCGGATCGGAAGCTGCAACCTCGACATCGGGTGAAGTTGAACCGTTGTTGGCGCTGATCATATGCTGAAGCCAGAGATCGCCTGCTTCAAGCTGGACGGCATGTCCGTCTCTCTTTTCTTTGAGGATGGAAAACAGCGCTCTCTTCAAAGGAGAAAGATATTCCTTGATACTGGTTGCAACGATGGTCCGCAATCCCGATGCATGCATCACCGATCTGATTTTCCGGTAAAACGGGGTAAGAACAACCGCAATGTGCGCCCCGCACTCGCGTAACGCATGTTCAAGCTCATGCTCGGTATACAGGGGATTGATCGGTACGGCAATTGCACCGTTTTTCCAAACAGCAAGCTCGGAAATAATCATTTGAGGAGAATTCGGCATGAGCAGGGCAACCCTCTCTCCCTTTTGCAGCCCCAGTGAGAGAAATCCTGCGGCCAGAGCATTGCTTTGGCTCTCAAGGTCGGACCATGTCATGGGAGAATCCTTGAAATACATCACGGTTTTATCGGGCATCTCCGCTGCACGACGGCTGACTATATCGAGAACGGTATGTGAAGGATAAGGTTCAAGCGAGGCTGGCACCCCGTTGTCATAATGCTTAATCCAGGATTTGTAACCCATATGTACTATTAATGCGAAGAATCACAAGCAAACGTGAGACCGGTGTACTGCGTGATCCGGTTAATAAAACAAACCTTCTGTCTGCGGGTAAAATCCTGCAGGCTTTCGGGCTGCATTCTAACTACATAAAGATAGTCAAAATGCGCTTAATTGATTCACATTAAAACTGTTATGAGAAAAGCTTTCAGTCAGGTCACTTTTTTCGGATAATACTTGACCCCCGGCATATCCTTCAGATGAGCATCCTGCGTCCATATGACGGCTTGATGCAATTGAGCCGTGGCAAGGGTTATTCCCGGAGAAAACGGAATGTCGTGCTTTGCGCTCAGTCTGGCGGCAAGTACAGCAACTGCGTCGGTCAGATCTACGGATCTTGCCTGCTGCATGAAAGCCACAACCTGAAGCGCTTCCGAATCGCTCATGTCTTTCATGACAAAGGAGAACACTTCATAGAAACTGAGGGTAGGCACAATGACATCGCTCATATCCCGGATTGCTTCGAGGAAGTATGAGGCATAGGGCCCATCGTTAAAGTATTCTATCCAGCCGGAGGCATCGACAAGGTTCATATCACTCCCTCTTCTCCGCCGGGATCACTCTCTGTCTTTTTCAGG
>JANQFD010000050.1 GCA_028278005.1 Chlorobium sp.
AAGGGTACGTCTTCCCTGAGCAAAGCCTCGATTTCAGTGTGATTCAGGGTGAAGTGCACGATTGCCGGAATTTTTAAGGTTTCGATGTTTCGGCATCAAATAATGTAGCCCTTAAATTAAATGATTGCCGGGCATGCCGGAGATGCAAGGTACGGGGAGTTCCTCTGTATCCCGACAAGTCGGGACGCTCGGTTCAGGGTAAATCAATATACTCTTTGCAGGATTATTTTGCTTTCGGCGTCCTTACTTTCGCGCTTCGGTTGCATCGCACTTTTCCGGACACTCCTCCGGTTGAATCGGGACGTAATAATAATGGGCCGTGGTATCATATTGAAACAGAATGAAAAAAAATAGCACAGATATTCACGATCCGTCGTTCGAGGCCATATGTTTTGGTGATGTAATGAATATCGATATGATTTTTTTTGATTCTCTATCTGGTGAGTGTTGAAAGATGACACAGGTGTGCGTTACATGATAAAACAGGCATTGACATTTGAATCGGTAAAGGATGGAAAAATTGATTGGCAAATCTTTTTTAATGCATTGTTTTGAAAAGACTTATATGCCACTGTCCGATTTGCGTGGTCTGCGGCGGTTTTGCATGAGGGAGGGCGATACAGTAATGCCTGTAAATGTTGATGGAATGTTGATAACTTGTGGAAGCTTGTTCCGGAGGTTACGGATATGTCGTAAAATCCTATATTAACCCCGTTCCTTTCAGGCTTTTATTGCCAATGGTAAAAAACCCTGTGTCGATATGATACGATTGTCACCTGACGAATTCATAGACAGAGCAAAAAGCATCAGGCTTCTTTTGACCGATAATGACGGGGTGCTGACCGATAACGGTGTTTATTATTCCGGGCGCGGTGAGGAACTGAAACGATATTCCATTCGTGACGGAATGGGGGTAGAGCGGCTTGAAACTGCAGGAATCAAAACAGGTATCATGACGGGAGAAACGTCGTCCAACCTCCAAAAGCGGGCGGAGAAACTCAGGATCAAACATCTCTATCTCGGTGTCAAGAACAAACGGTCAAGACTCGAGGAAGTTCTGGCCGAAACAGAGCTGGGGATCGCTGAAATTGCATACATGGGAGACGATGTCAATGATCTGGAGGTCATGCGCATGGTTGCGGATTCAGGGCTTACTGCATGTCCGGCGGATGCGACCGATTTTGTCCGTCCGGTCGTTCACTATATCTGCAAATCAAACGGGGGACATGGTGCTTTTCGTGAGTTTGCGGAAATGCTGATACGGTTGCGAAAAACCTGAAAAAGACCGCGGCTCCAGGACGGCAACATGCTGGTACAGGCAGCAGGGTTTGGTATATTCTGTTCCTGCTGTTAACTTTAGCCACTATTTTCCTTTACGGTGAAGTCAACAGTGTATGGTAACTACACGGGATCCTCTATGGTATTCGAGCGGGTTCTATTGCGGCCTTCGGGGATCGTAAGGTCCATATCCCGGCTGATCGGGACGCATAAAAATGGATATAGAGGTGCCATCATATATATCGTTACAAGCAGAGAACCGATAAACTGAAAGCAAGAAAAAAATGAGCGGCAAAAAGCAAAGCAAAATACAGGAGTTCGAGTACAAGGCCGAGATGAAACAGCTTTTGAACCTTATTGTTCATTCGCTGTATACACATCCCGAAATATTCCTTCGTGAACTTATTTCAAATGCATCCGATGCCCTGAGCAAGGTGCGTTTCAGTCAATTGACCGAAAACAGCGCCGAGGATGAGGGAGAAGAGCTGAAAATCACCATTACGATTGATGAAAAAGAAAAAACATTCGTGATCGAAGATAACGGCACGGGAATGAGCGAGGAAGAGCTTATCGCAAATCTCGGTACGGTAGCGAAGTCGGGTACGCTTGGATTTCTGCAGGCTATGAAAGAGCAGCAGTCCGATAAAGAAGGCATGGACGCGAATTTGATCGGCCAGTTCGGTGTCGGTTTTTATTCGGTCTTTATGGTGACCGACGAAGTTACTGTCGAAACCAGGGCCGAAGGATCTCCCGGTTGCCGGTGGTGTTCAACGGGAGAAGGAACCTATACAATCGAAAAAATCGATCGGGAAAAACGAGGCACAAAGATAGCATTTACACTTAAGGAAGATGCGGCCGAATTTGCCGAAGCGTTCCGTGTGGAAAACATAGTAAGGAAGTACTCCAATTTTGTTGATTTTCCTATCTACCTCGATAATAAGCGGGTTAACAGCATTACCGCCCTCTGGCAGCAGCCGAAAAACGAGTTGAAGGAAGAAGAGGTCAACGAATTTTACAAGTTTATATCGGTCGATTATCAGGACCCGCTGGATTATCTCCATCTCTCTCTCGAAGGGGTGGTAAACTTCAAGGCGTTGCTGTTTCTCCCGAAAGAAGCGCCGATGGATATGCTCTACCAGCAGGGCGCGCTCGAGAATCACGGGCCGCAGCTCTACGTCAGGAAGGTGATGATACAGCATGAGTGCAAGGATTTGCTGCCCGAATACCTTCGCTTTGTAAAGGGGGTTGTCGAGACCGAGGACCTTCCGCTGAACGTGTCGCGGGAGGTTGTTCAGAACAGTCCGGTCATGGCGAAAATCCGCCAGATCCTTACGACAAAGATCATAGGATGGTTCGAATCTCTTGCTCAGGATCATCAGGAAAAATTCCGTCAGTTCTACAAGGCTTTCGGGCCGGTTGTGAAAATCGGACTCAACACGGACTTTACAAATCGCGAAAAACTCATTGAACTGCTCCGTTTTGAGAGCACCGAAACCCAAGAAGACGAGTATGTGACGTTGAAAGAGTATACCGGGAAAATGAAAGAGGATCAAAAAGAGATCTATTATCTTTCAGGGGATAACCGCCAACAGATGCTTTCAAATCCAAATCTGGAGTATTTCCGCAAAAACGGTATCGAAGTGCTGCTTCTGACTGATCCTGTCGATGTCTTTGTGATTCCTTCAATCAACGAGTATGACAAGAAGCCGCTCAAGTCCATCGAAAAAGCAGATATCGATTTCAAGGCGGAAAAGGACGCGGAAAAGGATGCGCTTGGAAAAAACATGATCGAGCCTGTTCTCAGGATCTTTAAGGAGACGCTTGGTGACAAGGTCGAAGATGTTGTCGAGTCAGGAAGGCTGGTTAATTCGCCGGTAACTCTGGTGGGGAGCAAGGATGCAGTCGATCCGCAGATCGAAAAAATGATGAGAATGATGAAGCAGGCGGATGTGACTGCAAAAAAGATTCTGGAGATCAACCCTTCTCATCCGGTGATCAAAAACCTTGCCGGACTGTGTGTGCTTGACCAGAACGATCCGATAATCAAGGCTACCGTCAATCAGTTGTACGAAGGAGCGCTTTTGCTCGAAGGAAGCCTGGAAGGCAAGGCGGATTTTGTATCCAGAATGAATGAAATAATCGAGGCTGCTACAAGGCAGGCAAAAGCCTGAACCGCTTTTTCAGGCTTACAAGCAACAAACCAGAAAAGAAAGTGAAGGATTTAAAAGATGTCAGTCCGGATTACATTCTTTCGCTCCAGAGAAACGAGCTGACGGAACATTACATCTACAAGCGTCTTGCTGCAGGTGTAACCGGAGTAAAGAACCGGAGGGTTCTTTCCCAGATAGCGGATGATGAGCTGCGTCATTATAATGTCTGGAAGCTTTATTCCAGAAAGGACGTCGAGCCGAATTCCTTGAAAATCTGGTTTTTTACCATGATCTGCAGGCTTTTCGGCCTTACGTTCGGTTTGAAGCTGATGGAGAAAGCAGAGAAAAACGCCAGCGATGTTTACAGCAGATTTCCATCTTCATTCAGGGAAGTTCAGGGGATAGTAAGTGACGAAGAGGAACATGAACAGGCGCTGATTGCCTTGCTTGACGAAGATCGTCTCAAATATACCGGCTCGGTTGTTCTTGGGCTTAACGATGCGCTTGTAGAACTTATGGGAGTACTGGCGGGGCTTACCTTTGCACTTCAGAATTCCCGTTATGTCGCCCTGACCGGAATAATTACCGGTATTGCGGCTGCCATGTCGATGGCGGCTTCAGAGTATCTTTCAACAAAGGCCGAACCGGAAACAAAAAGTCCTCTGAAGGCGGCCTTGTACACCGGAATGGCCTATATCATGACGGTTGTCATTCTGATTGTACCCTTCCTTGTTATTCCGTTTCTTTATGTCGCACTCGGTACGGCTTTTATGGCTTCAGTCTGTATTATCGCGGGTTTCAATTTTTATGTATCGGTTGCGAAAGATGTACCGTTTAAAAGCAGGTTTGCCGAGATGGTTGTGTTGAGTCTCGGGGTTACTGTCGTGAGTTTTCTCGCAGGCATTGCCGTTCGCTTTGTTTTTGGCGTGGAGATTTAGGTTTTCTCCTTGATACGGCGCATTGCTGTTTCTAATCCTGAGTCCGTGGATAAAGGCAACGATGAATCGATGGTTACCGTTTTTCTTTCTTCCTCCAGGGAGAGTGGACTGAACGTTTCTATTTGTTGAAGAAGGACGTCATAACCGGCTTCTGAAGCGTCAATACCGTGCTCTGTTCTTTTTTTGACCCTTTCTTCAAGCAGTTCCTGCGGTGCCTGGCAGTGAAGTATGAGCGTTTCACAGTTCATTTTCTCCCCGAGATCCATAAAACGTTTTCTCTCTCCCTTTTCAAGAAACGTTGCGTCGACAATGACCGTGTAACCGGATTCAAGGCAGACAGATGCGATTGTATAGAGTATCGCATAGGTTTCTTCCGAAGCTTCAGGGGAGTACATCGGTTTTTTCAGTTCAGAACTGCTTTTTTCGAGAGGTTTGAGACCGAAAAGCCTTTTTCTCTCGATATCCGAGCGGATGTGTATGGCTTTTGCACGTAATGCGAACTCCCGGGCAACCGTGGTTTTTCCGCTTCCTGAAAAACCGCAGGTCATGAGAAGTCCCGGAGATGCAGATGATGTGTAGCCTGACGCGAGCAGGAGATACGCGTTGTGTTCGTCGAACGTTGCTTTTTGCTCAGCAGGATCTTTTTCCTGAAGATATCGTATTGCGGTTACTTTTGCTCTTACCATCGCCCGGTAGGTTTTGTAGAACCGGAGCAGCGGTAAACCGCTGTAGTCTCCCGTCAATGAGAGATAGTCGTTAAGAAATCTCCATGCGAAATCGGACCGGCCGCTGTGCTCGAGATCCATTGCAAGAAATGCGATTTCACTGATCACATCGATATGGTTCAGAACCGGATTGAACTCGATGCAATCGAAAATCGTAACCTTGTTTTTCCACAGCACCATATTTCCGGTATGCATATCCCCGTGGCACTGTTTGATATAACCGTTTTTTTTCCGCGAGAAGAACAATCCTTCGAGACGCCTGAATTCATTTTCAGTCCATCTTTTCAGCGAATCGAGCAACAGGGCTTCATTGCTGTTCCTGCTCAGACGTTCGGCTTCAGTGAAGTTGTCCCTGACCGGCTTGATAAGCGTTTCCGGTAATCCATAGGGAGTATCATGCCCGGCAGCAGGAATAGAGTGGTGGAACTCGGCAACAGTTCGGCTGATCTGGTCTATCTGCTCTCCCGTCAACTTGCCGGCAGAAAGCAGAGCGTCGAGTTCCATGCTTCGGTCGAACTGTTCCATTTTAACCGCGTAATCGATGATAGTGCCGTTCCCATCGATCATTATTTTTCCTGATTGTTCGGTGACCGGAACAACGTCAAGATAGAGTTCAGGGCATAATCTCCTGTTAAGTAACAGTTCCTGTCTGCAGAAATACTCGCGGCTTTGCAGTGTTGTAAAGTCGAGGAAACCGAGGTTGACAGCTTTTTTAACCTTGTAGGCATAGAGACCGGTTAAAAACACCAGGGATATATGGGTTTCGACAATATCGACATCTCCTGCCTGGTGGGGATACGCTGAAGGTTTCCGCAGTGCTGTTGCGAGATTGATCATGGGTTGTTCGCATGCCCTTTTTAAGCGTTAAACGCGAGTGATGTATGGTTTAATCAGAAAAATAGTTGTAAATTCGAGGTTTATTAAAATAACAAAATATGCCTGAAAGAGTGCTCAAGGGGGTGAAGAGCCCCGGTCTTTTGCCAGCGATTCTTCAGGCACCATAAAAAGATGTAGCCTGCATGATACAGTTGTCAAAAATTTTGTGCCCTACCGATTATTCGAATACCTCGGACAAAGCTGTCCGTTATGCAATCGAGCTTGGACGGAAAGTCGGGGCTCATGTCCGTTTTCTTCATATCATGCAGCCGGAAAACATAGCCGAGAAAACAGCTTACAGTTACGGGGTTTCAAAGAAGGCAAGCAGGACGGATGTGGTTTCCGAAGAATTCAGGAAGCTCCTTCTGGAAGAAAAGAAAAAAGGGCTCTCTGCTGAAATTCTTATTCTCCGAGGCAATCCTTACGATGAAATTATCGAACAGAGCAACTCGTGGGGAGCCGATCTCCTTATTATGGGTTCCCACGGCAGAACCGGCCTGACCCGCATTCTCATGGGTAGTGTGGCCGAAGCGGTATTCCATGCCGTCGATATCCCTGTATTGCTGGTTAAACAAAATGCCGCCGACAAGGCGGTCAGAGATTATTCCTGATAGCGGGTTTTACGTTACGTAACAACAGTATCCTAAACTTCAACGTCTTCTCTTATGATTACCGATGGTTTAATTCTGATGGTTGTAGGCATGGTAGTGGTATTTCTGTTCCTGCTGCTGCTGAATTTTTTGATATCAGGAATGTCCGTGCTGCTGAAGGATCATGCTTTGCTCGAAGAAAAGCAGCTGCTTGAGGCAGAGGCGGCGAAAAGGAAGAAAAAGAATGCCAAAAAAGCGGCACCTGTTCCTGTAGCAGCCGGATCGGAAGATCATGGCAGGATTACAGCGGTTATCTCCGCAGCAATTCACGCCCACAGGAACCGGTAATCCTTTTTCCAGTTACTCATAACAAACAACTTCTTACGAATCACGAAAAGAAAGGCCCATGAAAAAGATAAAGTTTATGGATGTGTCCTTTCGTGACGGGTTTCAATCCTGTTACGGGGCAAGGGTAAAAACCGATGATTTTCTGCCGGTGCTACAGGCGGCTGTCGATGCAGGCACGGATAACTTTGAGATCGGGGGAGGTGCCCGTTTCCAGAGCTTGTATTTTTATTGCCAGGAAGATGCATTTGACATGATGGACGCAGCCCGGAAGGTTGTCGGTCCGGATATCAATCTGCAAACTCTTTCGCGAGGCGCAAACGTGGTCGGTCTTGTTTCACAGTCGCGAGACGTCATCGATCTTCATGCCAGGATGTTCAAGAAGCACGGTATCACGACCATCCGTAATTTCGATGCGTTGATGGATGTGCGAAACCTTGCCTACTCCGGTCAGTGTATTCACAATGCGGGAGTAAAGCATCAGGTTGTTATCGCCCTGATGGGGCTTCCTCCGGGCCTGAACGAGAAGTACTGCCATACACCGCAGTTTTACCTCGACAGACTCAAAGAGATTATCGACGCAGGGATTCCCTTTGACAGCGTTGCGTTCAAGGATGCTTCGGGCACAACAACTCCGGTGATTGTTTACGAGTCGATCAAGGGTGCACGGAAAATGCTCCCGCAGGATACCGTTATCCAGTTTCATACCCACGATACGGCAGGTATGGGAGTTGCGTGCAATTTTGCGGCAATCGAAGCGGGTGCGGACATTATCGACCTTTCCATGGCCCCCGTGAGCGGAGGTACGGCAGAAGTTGACATATTGACCATGTGGCATCGGCTGCGCGGGACCGATTATACTCTTGATATCGATCATGAGAAAATCATCGAGGTGGAAGCGATGTTCATGGACCATATGGATAAATACTATATGCCTCCCGAAGCCAAGGAGGTAAATCCTCTGATTCCGTTTTCTCCCATGCCCGGAGGCGCGCTGACCGCCAATACACAGATGATGCGGGATAACAACTCCCTGCACCTTTTCCCCGAGGTTATCAGAAACATGCGGGAAGTTGTTGCAAAGGGCGGCTTCGGGTCCTCCGTTACACCGGTTTCCCAGTTCTACTTCCAGCAGGCTTTTGCCAATACCGTACAGGGAAAATGGAAGAAGATTACCGAAAGCTACGGTAAAATGGTGCTCGGTTATTTCGGCAAGTGTCCGGCCGACCCGGATCCGGAAATTGTCAAGCTTGCTTCAGAGCAGCTCGGGCTCGAGCCGACAACCGAAGATGTCCATGATATCAATGACCGGAATCCCGAACTCGGTGTCGAATACAACAAAAAGATTCTGGAGAAAGAGGGGCTTGCTGTAACCGAAGAGAATATCTTCATCTCCGCAACCTGCGGTGCAAAAGGTGTTGCGTTTCTCAAGGGTGAAGGGCCGCTGGGGATTCGTTACAAGAAAGACGTGGAGGCCGAGGTGGCAGCAAAAGCAGCACCGAAGGCCGCTCCAAAAGCTGCAGCCGCATCGCCAAAACCTTCTTCATCGACCGGCAGCTATACTATTACCGTTGATGGGAAGGCTTACAACGTCACGGTTGCGGAAGGAACGGGGGCTGTCCAGACTGTCGCTCCTGCCGCAGCGCCTGCGGCGCCGGCTGCTGCGGAGGCCCAGGGTGAAGGAATACCGGTTGAAGCCGCAATGCCGGGAAGCGTGGTCGCAATCGAAGTCGAAGTTGGAGATAGTGTCAACGAGGGGGACGATGTGCTGATAATCGAAGCGATGAAAATGGAATCGCCGGTAAAAGCACCGAAATCGGGCAAGGTTCTTTCGATCGAGGTTGCTCCGGGTGATACGGTTGCATCGGGTGATGTGCTCATGTATATCGCGTAACCGGAATAGAGATACGGCATGAGAGAGCCTGTCAGATTGAGGTGACGGGCAACAGATCAATGGTTGAACGGTGCCTCCGTCAATCGAATGACAGATTGATAGAGGCATCGGTAACTGATTAACGGTTTATCAAGACAAACATTTATGCGTACGTTCATTTTAGTGCTGTTTTCGGTCTTGTTTCTGGGTACAACTGCAAAAGCCGAAGGTTTTTTTACTGAAGACGAAAGCAGTGTTGTAACACTCCAGGTTCCGGAAGATATTGAATTGGTTAAAGTGCCTGTAAGGGAAAGCCGGTTTCTCAGGGTCGGTGACGAAGTTCAGGTTGGCGACTTTCTCGGGTTGTTTGCCGACCAGGAGCATAACAAGATAACTGTTTCCTCCGGTGTTGCCGGAAAACTGACCTATATCAACCGGGAGTTTTTTTCGAAGTATACCCTTGTTCCCGCCGGAACCGTTCTGCTCAGGATTGAGAAACAGTCACTCCTTGTCTCGACAAAAGGCACTGACAGCGGTGCCGAAGGACTTTCGGTTCAGAAGGTTTTCCAGAATCTTGCTGAAAGTACCGGAATCTATGCGCTGATCAATGACAACAGCCTCAGCTGGACCGAAGGATTCGGAAGGTTGCTCATGATCACTGTCGGTGCATTACTTATCTATCTCGGTATCGCCAAAGGATTCGAACCGCTGCTGCTTATTCCTATCGGTATGGGAGCGGTTCTTTCAAACATACCGCTGGCCTATATTAACGATGAAGGAGGAGTTCTCCGCTATGTCTATGATGTTGGTATCGAGACCGGTGTGTTTCCATTGATCATTTTCATGGGGGTTGGAGCCATGACCGATTTCGGCCCTATGATTGCCAACCCAAAGACAGCTCTCCTTGGTGCTGCGGCCCAGTTCGGAATTTTTTCGACGCTTATCGGCGCGCTCCTGCTTTCGCAATATGTGCCTGGTATCGAGTTTTCAATGAAAGACGCTGCTTCCATCGGTATTATCGGTGGCGCTGACGGTCCGACGTCCATTTTTCTGGCATCACGACTGAGCCCTCAGCTTCTCGGCAGTATTGCTGTTGCTGCTTACTCCTATATGGCTCTTGTGCCGATCATACAGCCGCCTATTATGAAGCTTTTTACCAGTGAAGCTGAACGGGGGATCAAGATGAGCCAGCTTCGCTATGTCTCGAAACGTGAAAAGATTCTCTTTCCTATAATCGTCATTGTTCTCTGCGGGCTGCTGCTTCCTTCTGCTGCACCGCTTATCGGTTTTCTTATGTTCGGGAACCTCATGAAGGAGTGCGGTGTCGTCGATCGACTGAGCGATACAACCCAGAACGCATTGATCAACATCGTGACGATTTTTCTCGGTCTCGGGGTTGGCAGCAAGCTCTCCGCCGACAAGTTTCTCAACCTTGAAACGCTCGGTATCATCGTGCTGGGACTCATTGCGTTCTCCTTTGGTACGTCGTCCGGCGTGATTATGGCCAAGATCATGAACATGTTTCTTAAAAAGAAAATCAATCCTCTGATCGGTTCCGCAGGGGTATCGGCTGTTCCGATGGCTGCGCGTGTCTCGAACAGGGTAGGGCTTGAATCCGACCCGCATAACTTTCTCCTCATGCATGCAATGGGGCCAAACGTCGCCGGGGTTATCGGTTCGGCGGTAGCGGCAGGAATCCTGCTCTCGGTATTCCTCTGAACTGTCCGGTACTATGGCAATAGAAAAAGGCAGGGTTCAAAGCCCTGCCTTTCCACCTTCTTCCAGCCCCATCAGGTTACCTGTCTGAACGGCTGTTTTCATTTCTTCAAAATAATATCACAGTCCGGGTGAAGCTCAAGGAACTGTTCAAGCTCTTCATTTGG
>JANQFD010000052.1 GCA_028278005.1 Chlorobium sp.
GATAACATAACCGCTTTGCTCGTTCGGGTGCTTATGGACCGGCACCTTATCTTCTTTTTTGTACAGCATTTTCGTCACCATTGATTCTTTGCCATGAGAAAGCAGGAGAAAATCAACTCCCACAAAACTCCTTTGTTGTGCGTTTTGTGATGTCACTATCATAGTGTTCTTGAATAGTGTGGTATGTGTGTTTGGTACCGTTGTTCTGTAGATGAAAATAGTCGAGCATAAACAGTTTCTACACCTTTGAAAAGGAACTACCGTGACCGAAGTCATTCCTCAACCCACACCGAAACCTTTCCTCCGCGTGTTCTGAACGGCGCCCGTCCCAATTCGTTGGTCTCGACGGTTTCATCGACGTGATTGGTGATGTCGCGGTAAGAGGTATACGGTTTACCGATCTCCATCCATTTGGCGTCGTCCCCGGCATTGGTCATGACAACCGCCATGCTTCCGTGGTTGTCGTCCCCCTGGAATGTCCAGCCGATGATGTGGTGGTGATCGAAGTAGTCACGGCGTTGGCCGAATGTGTATTTCCTCCTTGCGTCCAGGAAAAGGTCGATCATCCATTTGTGGGAATCCATCCAGATTTCGTAACCCTTGTCCTCGTAGTATGCTCCATCGTAATCGGCAGCGAAAACGCAGGGATAGCCCTCGTCCCGCAACAGGATGATGGCGTAAGCCAGCGGCTTGAACCAGGGTTCTACAACCGTTTCAAGGCTTTGCAGCGGCTGGGTATCGTGATTTTCGACAATGGTTACCGCCAGCAGGGGGGTTTCTTTGAGGAGAGTGCCGTTCAGAATTGAGCCCATGTCGTACCCGGCTCCGGACCTCGACGCGTGATGAAAGTTATAGTGCAGCGGCACGTCGAAAAGATGCATCCTGCCTCCGGTTTCGTGCAGATAGCGGAGGAGGCGTCCCAGATCGGATGACCAGTACTCACCAACGGCAAAGAGATCTTTCTGTGCGTGGCTGCGCATGTCGTCCAGCCAGTGTTTGAAGAAAAACGACCGGATGTGCTTTACGGCATCGATGCGGAACCCGTCAGGAGTAAAGGTGTCGAGATACCATTTTCCCCAGTAATGCACTTCACCGCGAACCTGCTCGTGATCGAAGTCAAGGTCACATCCCATAAGGAAGTCGTAATTCACATTCTCCTCATCGACATTGGTCTCGAACTGCTTGTCCTTGAACTTGTAGATGTTTCCGTGCTCTTTTGTCGCGTCGAAATGCCACCATTCCCATTTCATGCTCGAGTAGGTGCCGCCCCTGCCCGGAAACGAGAAACATGTCCACAGTTCACGGTCATGGTAGTTGCCTATGGTCCTGTTCCGGTCACGAGGATCGACCGCAATGACGTTCTGAACCCGTTGGTTGTTATCCGCGCCCATCTTGTGGTTCAGCACCACGTCTGCGTAGATCTGAAGCCCGTTATCATGAGCCGCTTCGATACACTTGCGGTACTCGTCCTTTGTGCCGTACTTGGTTCGAGTCGTTCCTTTTTGATTGAACTCACCGCAATCGAACAGGTCGTAGATGCCGTAGCCTACATCCCAGGTGCCTGCATGGCCTTTGGTGGCAGGCGGCAGCCAGAGAGCGGTAAATCCTGTTTCTCTTAATTCTCCCATCCTTCCCGCCCATTCATTCCAGAAGTTACCGCTGTTCGGCGTATACCGGTGGAAGGATTGTATCATGGTGCCTCTGAGCTGATCCACAAGATTCTCCTTTTTTTCGATACGTATTTCTTTCAGGAATTTCCCCCGTTCATCGTTAACTGTACCAATTTCACAAGGTATGCCGAAAAAATCAAGAAAAGTTGGCTTTATCACGTTCTTGTGACATTTCGGACACTGTCATACAATGTAAATGCACTATGATCGAGGGCTGAACAATACGTCTCCGAACGGGGTTCAGGCAGATTTAACATTTCATTATCTCTTGAAATCAGTATACTTACAAAGATATAGCTTGAGAGAATCCCGTTATCCAAGCATTTTTCTATGCCTATTTCGCGGAGAAAATTTCTTGTCCGTGGCAGCCAGTGTGTCCTCATGTTCGGCATGCTTCCCGGTTTGTGGGCATGTGACGGGCATACCCGGAAGGAAGAGATAGAAAATGCAGGCTATAAAGCCCTGATTGCAACTATCGGCCGGGAGCGTACCGATATTCTGTGGTACGCATCTTTTGCGCCCAGCAGCCACAACGCGCAGCCATGGATGGTGACCATCAAAAGTCCCGACAAGTGGATCATCAGCTCGGTCGAGGAACGTTGGTTGCCGGAAGTCGATCCTGAAAACCGTGAGATGCTGCTATCCATCGGGGCATTTCTCGAAAACATGGTGACAGCGGCAAAAGCGTATGGGTTTGGCGTGAAAATCCGAAGGAATGCGGTCAGTGCATTCGATCCCGAGCTGCTGAGGCTTGAGCTGACGAGCGGAGAGCGTCAGGAGTATCCGCTCCAGCGTCTCCTGGAACGCAGGACCTTGCGAACAGGTTTCAAGAGCGAGGCCATCGATCCCCAGGATTTTTCGGCCATTACAGGCGACGAAAAGGGTTTTTCCTACTATCAGCCTTTGTCCCCGGAGGCCGTCTGGCTTGACGAAGCCACCATCGAGGCCAACCGTCAGCAGGTCGAACGCGATAACGTTCAGCAGGAACTCTCCCGGTGGATTCGGTGGTCCAATGCCGATGCAAAAAAATATCGCAACGGTCTGACGCCTGAGGGCATGGATATCACAGGGCTTGCCGGGTGGTATGTGAAAAATTTCTATGGCCCCAGTGACGTTATGGGCAAGGACTTCCGCAGAGCAACGGTCGAACGGGTCAAGCAGCAGATTTCGGAAAGCGGGGGCTGGATAGTGATTACTTCCGAGAGCGGATCGCCTGCATCGATCATTGAAACCGGCCGTCGTTTTGAAAGGATGTTCCTCAAGGCGAAGGATCGTTCCATCGGGGTGCATCCAATGTCACAGGTGCTTGAAGAAGTGCCCTGGTCCGAAGAGGCGCGGAAGAAGCTTGTGCTTCAGAAGCCGCCGCAGTTCCTTCTGAGAGTCGGCTATCTCAGGGATTACCCATTACCTGTCAGTTTGAGGATGTCTCTTGGCGAGATTACGGAGGTCAAAGTGAGATGACTGACTAACGATGCTCGTCGCTTCAGGGCCGCGAAAGTTCCTCTTCTGGCCGTAACGCAGAAACCTTCGAGCCATATGCTCGTTTCAATTGTTTTTACAGGGTTCTCTGCGGTTGTGATGCTTACTGTGATTATGGTCACAACTGGTTTCAGTATGCTACTCCAAACCATTGATCCGGTCCGGCTTCATATCGAGGTGTTTTTTCTGTTTCTTTACCGGTTGTGGTTTCTTTTTACCTTTTTAAAATAAAAGATCGTAGGGAGAACCGGGCGGAGCCGGATTTAATTCTTGATTTGTTGTTTTGATATAGTGTATTGCTGTAAACGATTAAAAAAAAGACCTTATGTCACAATTACCGTATTCGAAGTTTGATGAAAATAAACTGATCCTCAGGGATGAACTTGCAATTGATAGGACTGTTCTTGCAAACGAACGGACCATGCTCTCCTATTTGCGGTCAGGTGTAGCGCTGGGGATAGCAGGCGTTTCAATCATGCACTTTGCAAATGACGGGTGGTTCTGGGGATTAGGTATAGCATGCATTCCTATCGGAGTGGTTACCAGCATTATAGGCGTTATCCGTTACCGTAGGATGGAAAAGGCAATATGTGTTGTTCGAAAGAAGTGTTGCAAAGAGAACGTGTAGATTCTGGTAATGGTTTTTCGTGAAAAAAGCGCCTCGAACAGGATTCGGCAATTTTTGAAAAGGAATGGCCATAATGGATTTACGAAAGTCGCTGTGTTTTCTTGATACATTGAAAGCAAACAACAGGCGTGAATGGTTTCAGGAAAACAAACCGTTCTATGAGGAAGCAAAAATGGCCTTTGAGCAGCTTGTTGCAATGCTTATTCCGGTCATCAGGGGGATCGATTCGGATGTGGATGTCGTCAGTCCCCGGGAATGCGTGTTCAGGATATTCCGGGATGTACGGTTTTCCAAAGACAAATCACCGTACAAGACAAACTTCGGGGCTTTTATTGCAAAAGGAGGCAGAAAGAGTCCCTATGCAGGTTACTATCTGCATATCGAGCCGGGTTCTTCATTTGT
>JANQFD010000064.1 GCA_028278005.1 Chlorobium sp.
CTATACGCCCTTCCCGGAAAAGTTATACCGCCTCCCCTTCCATTGCGAACCTTTCCCGAATCTGACGAGGTAGTAGGAATTTGCCGCTATACCAAGCAGCATGATCTGGGAAATAACATGCAAAAGAGCATGGGTTACAGGCTGGCGAAACCTTACAGCCAGTAAAATCCTGCTCATAAGGGCAACGAAAATCTGCAGCAGCGGAACCCAGAAGAGGGAGAGCGAAAACACCTGTGCTGTCAGAGCCTTGTATAAGAAAAAATACGGAAGGATATACACTGCGGTTGTCATACACAGTAAAAGAGAGAGTCCAAGGGTATTATATCCAAGCCCGGCAAACAGGTTTTTGGAAAAACCCTCCCAGATCTCTCCCAGGTTACGATACATCCTGCATTGAACCGCGTCAATTCCGTTATAAATCACAACGTCCCCCCCTGCTTTCTTGACCGACTTGCAGAGCCATACATCTTCGACAAGGTCGTTTTTAACCGACTGATGACCATTAATCAACCGGTACATTCGACGTGTGAACATGATAAACTGACCATTGGCAAAACAGAAGGCGGTCGACGCATTGGTGGTGATCAGCCGTAACGGCAGATAGCAGAACAGAACAAAGTACATCAGCGGTACGACGAGCTTCTCCCAGAATGACTCCATCTCCTGCCGGGGTGTCAGGGAAAGCATATCACCCCCGTTTTGCCGGAGAGCCGCGACAGATCGACCGATACTTCCAGGCATGTGAACGGTATCGGCATCGGTAAAGAGCAGTATCTCCCCTTTTGCTTCCCTGCCGAGCTGATCGCATGCCCATGCTTTTCCATGCCACCCTTCGGGCAGAGGCTTGCCCTGCATAATTCTCATCCTTCCCTCCGGAACTTCTACGGCGTGTTTCTTCAGGATCTCACCTGTTCGGTCGGTTGAACCGTCGTTCAGAACAACCAGTTCGAAACGATCATAATCCTGCGAAAGCAAGGATGCAACACAACGTCCGATGTTACGTTCCTCGTTTCTTGCCGGTATCAGCACCGAAACAAAAGGAGAATCGCCCACGGGGAGCTTCTCCGGAAGGCTTCGAAATTCTTTCAGATTCAGGATCAGAATAACAAGAAAGACAAGAAGGGAGCAAAGGATGATGAGCTGATAGAAGAGCATCGACATGAGTAGTGACAAGTAACGAGTAACAAGTGACAAGAGACTGAACGATCTCACGGATGAAACCGGCACGAATGTGTATCGCTCTTGAACTGCTAAACAGAATATACCGAAGGATTTTCTTATGGGTATTGCAGAACTATAAACGTCCGCATTGTGCACCCTGCCTCCAGGCCTAACAAGACCGGGGACCTTTATTAATTGTTATGAGGATTTCGAGCACTGACCAACACAGTTATCGAGATGCGTAATAAAGAAATAGAGGTTCCCCCTAATCGATGAGCTTGCTTATATCATACTCGAATATACCCTCTGCGCCGGCACGTTTCAGGTCGGGGATAACCGAACGAACAACCTTTTCATCAACAATAACCTCAAGCGCAACCCAGTTCTCGTCGGCAAGATGCGAGACCGTAGGCTGGCGAAGTGCCGGAATAAGTTCAGTGATTTTTTCAAGTGAAACTTTGGGAGCGTTCATTTTCAGCCCAACTTTGCCCTGGGCGTTAATCGCACCCTGCAGAAGCATCGCCATGTTTTCGATTTTCTCCCTTTTCCAGGGATCTTTCCACGACTCTTTGTTGGCAATCAGTTTTGTATTTGACTTCAAGAGCTCATCGACGATTCGAAGCTTGTTGGCACGGAGCGAGCTGCCGGTTTCGGTCACCTCGACAATCGCATCGGCAAGTTCCGGCGGTTTAACCTCGGTAGCTCCCCAGCTGAATTCCACATGAGCCTCGATCCCGTGTTCCGCCAGATACTTTTTCGTGATATTGACAACCTCTGTAGCAATATGCTTGCCTTCAAGGTCTTTGATGGATTGTATCTCAGAGCTCTCCGGAACAGCAAGCACCCAGCGTACAGGACGCATGGAAGCTTTCGAGTAAACAAGATCGGAAACCTCTACAACCTCTGCACCGGTTTCGATGATCCAGTCTTTGCCGGTCAGCCCGACATCAAAAGCACCAAGTTCCACATAGTGAGCCATCTCCTGTGCACGAATCAGAATAGCTTCAAGCTCATCGTCATCTATCGAGGGAAAGTAGGAACGGCTTTTTACGGAAAAATGAAATCCCGCTTTTGCAAACAGATCAAGGGTAGAATCCTGTAAACTTCCTTTGGGTAAACCTAATTTCAAGATCTTTTCTGTTGAATCCATATTGAACTTCGTCGGTTAGTATTAGCTTTGTTCTCGCAGTGAAAATACACCTTTTTCAAACACTCCGTAAGGATATGTCCCGTTAATCCATGTACCGAGGTTGATATACTCGCTCCGTGAATTGGACAAGACCTTTTGTCCAGGTATGTGGCTATGGCCGCACACAAAATAGTCAAAATCTTTCTCTCCGGTCAGTGCTTCGGCATAACCATGCAAAAAATCGGACTCGACATCCATATTCTGCCTCCCGTGTTTTCGGCTTAAACGCGAAAACATTCGCATGATGGCAATGGCAAGATCCGGCTGAAAATTCGAGAGCAACGAAAGATTAAAGCGGTTCCGAACCAGTTTAACAAAAAGGTGATAACTGATATCGTTCCTGTCAAGCCCATCCCCATGGGTTATGATAAACTGCTTACCGCCGATAGCGACTTGCTGCATACCGTACCATGTCTGCACTCCAAGTTCCTTTCTGAAAAAGTCCCCAAGATAAAAGTCATGGTTACCTGCATAGTAATGAACGTGAATACCATGCCTGACGAGGGTTCCCAGGAGGCAAAAAAAACGCTCGAAATACTTGGGAATGACATGGCGGAATTCCATCCAGTAATCAAGTATGTCGCCCACCATATAAAGCGAACTCCCTTCTTCCCTGACCTGTTCGGCAAGAAGTTCCAGATGCTTCAGCTTGCTGTTTTCCTCCTGCTTTCCCTGTAATCCCAGGTGAACGTCACTGATAAAAAAGCTTTTGGACATGAAAGCATATATTCAGTGAACCAGCCTATAACAGGGTGGTCAAAAGTATTACCGCTGTGGGGATGATGATATTGTCAATTTCTCTTGGACTGATACCTTCGAGAACTGTTGCGATAATCGCAATGACAAGGATGGTTGAAAAGTTGAACGCTGCGGGAACAATCAGCCAGACAAAAAACATTCCGGCAAGCAGACTACCCGCGAAAAAAGCAAGACTTCCTTCAACGGTTTTCTCGCAGAAAACCCTGTACTTCATTTTTCCGAGCTTCATACCGATGATCGGCGCAAGTCCGTCACCCCATCCGAGCACCGCCATGGCAAGCACGCCGGCAAACTGCTTGTAATATACCGTACCGCAGATAATACCGACGATGACGAAGTAAAACGTTCCCCGTAGTAGTTCGCGCTTGTCACCGGTACGGGTCATGGTTTTGATCGCCTGGTCATCATCAGAAGCAAACAGTCCTTTTTGTATAAACAAGAGCGCCCAGACAACATAGACCGATACATTCAGGTACTGAGACCAATGCCCATCCTGAAAAAGGGGCAGAAATATGATGACCGTACCCGCACAGATATGAGTGATCTTCCGGCTTATATCTCTCGACAGGTTGTGATTTGTCACGAGATAATCCATCAGAGGAGGAACACTGAAGACATAGACAAAGGTCAGAAAAGCAACAAATACATTGTGCCATACAACCGGCAGGCCAAAAAAGGTTGTGTCTATAGTGCCCATAGCAAAGATAAATGTATGACCGGCGAACTAACCGTGCATATACTTAATACCAATCGCACCCGCAGCCATGAGATTGTTGACAAGAAACAGAATATTGTTAGCCACCTGAAACTGCAAAAACGCTTTATGTTCGGCAACGTCACTCTGACCGATGGCATTGCCGAATCCGTCCTCGACAGTCGCCTTCAAAAAGGAAATACCGCTTGATGGGTCACTGTAGAGTTTCCACTGGAAAAATATATTCATCAGCAAACCGCCAAGCATGAAAAACACGAGCGGGTAGAGGCCCCATGTGAACTCCAGCCATGCAAAAATGATAAATATCATGTCGATAATGAAAAACGACACGAGAAAGGTATTCTTGGGACCGATCATAACGGTCAGTGACTTGAGCCCGCCTTCCTTGTCGCCCTTGGCGGACTTGAAATCATTGAGAATAATCAGGGCAATCGCCATAAAGAAGTTCAACACCGCCATCCAGACTACTTCAGGCCTGATCTCACTGAACAAAGCGTTTGCCGATAACCAGGTAACAAAGCTGTAGGCAATGCCAACAGCGGGCGCAGATGTCAGGATATTTTTCTTGAGCTTGAAGGGGGGAGCCGAATAGGTATAGGCAAGAATGAGAGATATTATGATCGATGATGTAATAATCAATCCTCGTGTCCCTCCGATATACAATCCAAGGAAGACCCCTGTGCCAAGCGAGAGCACAAAAACAACGACACTGTTCCACCACGCCTCTTTTTCGCTTAATCGCCCTGAAGGAATCGGCCTTGTCGGTTCGTTGACCCTGTCAAGGTCGAGATCGAATATATCGTTGATAGACTGGCTGAATCCCGTCCCGAGCGGTCCGAACATCAGAAAGACCGACAGCAGGAGAAGATAGTCATGGAGCGTAGGCTGCATGGCGCCGGAAGCCATAACCCCCCCTGCTAAACATGGAAAAACGCTGATCCAGGTAACAGGATCAAGAATCTCGAGATGTGCCCTGACTTTATCGGTAAAACTTAGATTGGCGGTAACTGACATCGCATTCCCGGAATAGACTCTCCTGAGAGTGTTATACGTGTAAATTCTTTATTTTAAGAACTTGAATTTACAAATACACCTTGACAAAAAAAAGGGCGCCGTAGATCATTCGGGATTGCCGAGCAGCGTGGCGGAGGTTGCAGATTGTATACGAACGTCAACAAGATCACCCGGGCTGTAACCATTTCGATCGAAGACAACAACCCGGTTTGTACCGGTCCTGCCCATAAGCATTTCCCTGGAACGTTTGCTTTCCGATTCGGCAAGCACCTCATGTATGCTTCCTATTTCAGCAGCATGCAGTTCTCCGGAAATTCTGTTCTGCAGAGCAATTATCTCTTCCAGTCTTTGTTTTTTCACCTCTTCCGCAACATCATCGGGCAAGTGTTTCGCTGCGTAGGTACCCGGACGGACCGAATAACAGAACATGTAGGAAAAATCGAAACGGACCTCTTCCATCAGGCTCAACGTCTCTCGATGGTCTTCCACGGTTTCACCGCAGAAACCGGCGATAAGGTCGGTCGAGATCGTGACACCGGGAATAATGCTGCGGATCATTGCTGTTTTTTCAAGATAATCCTCCCTGCTGTGCCCCCTCTGCATCAGCTTCAGCACTCTTGTTGAACCGGACTGTACAGGCAAATGAATGGTATTGCAGATATTATCATGAGCTGCGATAACGCGCACAAGCGATTCCGAGATATCCTTGGGATGTGATGTGGTAAACCTGATTCTTACACCCTCGGCAGCAAGACTTGCCCTCTCCAGCAGTTCGGCAAAGCCGCACCGGGCATCATCGTCGAAGTAGGAGTTGACATTCTGCCCGAGCAGTGTAACCTCCCTGTAACCCTTCTCCGCAAGCTGCCCAACCTCTTCAATCACCGATTTCATCGGCCGGCTTCTTTCCTTGCCCCTCGTAAAAGGCACGACACAAAACGCGCAACGGTTGTTGCATCCCCGCATGATCGGCACGAAAGTACTGATAGACCCCGTGCGCACCGGCTCGATCCCTGCATATGTTTCTTCAGGGACAAAGGCAAGATTTGCTCCGCGAATACCCTGTTCTGCATTTTCTATCAGAAATGGAAGTTGCCGGTAGGTATCCGGTCCGGCAAGGAAATCAATACCATCCGTCATGCTGAACATTTTCTCCCGGTAATACTGGGGGACACAGCCGATAATCCCCACAAGCAGGTTCGGACGCAAGCGCCTTTTCCCTTTGAGGTTATCCAGCATGTTCATGATTTTCTCAACCGCGTTCTCCCTCACGGCGCAGGTATTGAGTATGACAAGGTCGGCGCTTTCTTCGGAATCCGTCATGACATAGCCCTCGTCTTGCAGGAGAGATGAGATGATTTCCGTATCGGCCAGGTTCATCTGGCAGCCGAAAGTACGAATGTAGACCTTTTTGTTCATGGATTATACAGTGCTCCGTTCTTTTGTAGCTCTTCAGGAGGAACCCTTACTTGCCGTTAATCACAATCGCATCGAAAAAACAAATGGCGGTTCCTGTCAATACATAGTACACGGAGCCGTATATTTTTCAAAGGATTAACATAATTCTCGCTAATATTCTCATTGGGATTCGTTTAACCTAAGCCTGTCGAAGTGCTCAATCGTCTTATCGAATTCTTCATACACCGGCACCTGCTTACCAATATGGTATTTGCCATTGTGCTTGTCGCGGGAATTCTCGCCTGGTCCGGACTGAAAAAGGAAGAACTGCCCGATATCACGTTCGATACTGTAAGGATTTCCGTGAATTATCCCGGAGCATCCGCAGAGGAAGTCGAATACCATGTAACCGATCCGATTGAGGAAGCACTCACTTCGGTCGAGGGAATTAAACGTCTGAAAAGTTCAACCGCTGCAGCGAGCAGCATCATTACGGCCGAACTCGAACCGCGGAGCGGAAACATCGATCCAGTGATAACCGAAATCCGGCAGGAGGTCTTTGCCGTCGATCTGCCGGAAGCGATACGGGATGATCCCCGCATCCGGGTTTTCAGAACATCCCGTAAAGCCATTATCGATATCGGTCTGATCCTTGAGGGGGAGCATCTGCTTAAAACGCAACAGCGCCGATGGCTCCAGGCTCGCGCACTCGATCTGGAAAAGAGGCTCCTTGCCATTCCCGAAGTCAGCAGAGTCAGCCGCTCGGGATACCTTGACGATGAAATCCATATCAGGGTGGATCCTGCAAAACTCAGGGAGTACAATATTCCCTTCAATACGGTAATGGAAGAGATACGCCGGAACAATGTACGCCAGCCTGCAGGAAGTATTGAAACCGTCCAGGAACCGAAAGTAACACTCTACGGTGAACTTCGCACTCCTGAAGAACTAAGGGAACTTGCTGTCCAGGGAGGGTTCGAGGGACATGTTCTCCGTCTTGGCGATATAGCCGAGGTAACATACGGACATGAAAAAAACCGGCATGTCCTGAAACTCAACGGTCACGAGGGTATCTTTCTCAAGGTTTCGAAAAGCTCGGGAACCGGAATCCTTGAAGCACTTGACGCAGTCAACAGGGTCGTCGGTGATTTCGGCTCACTGCCACATGATAATCCGGCGCTTCAGCTGGTCATACTCGACGATGAGGCAGTTGACCTGCGGAACCGTCTTTCGATCATCGGCGTCAACGGAACAATCGGCTTTTTGCTTATCCTCGTCATTCTCTTTGTTTTTCTGGATTTCAGATCGGGATTCTGGGTAGCTGTCGGCATCCCGTTCAGCTTTTGCTTTGCTCTTGCCGGCGCCGTAATGATCGGCTACTCCATCAATAACATCACGCTCGCCGCAGTTATCATCGTCATGGGCATCGTCGTTGATGACGCCCTGGTGGTTGCTGAAAACATCAAACGGACTGCATCCTCCGGTACTCCACTCTACCAGGCTGCTACAGAGGGAACATCGATGGTTTTCATGCCGGTCATTGCAAGCATTCTCACAACCTGTATCGCATTTGTCCCCCTCTTTTTCTTTGAAGGCCGTTTCGGAGCCATGGTATCCTTCATCCCTGCCGTTATTACGCTGATGCTCGCTGGAAGCATGCTTGAAGCGCTTTTCATTCTTCCGGGCCATATGACTCTTTCTGCTAAAAGACGTGAACCGTCAAAACGCGAACAC
The DNA here is from genome assembly GCA_028278005.1 of Chlorobium sp. Taxonomy (GTDB): domain Bacteria; phylum Bacteroidota; class Chlorobiia; order Chlorobiales; family Chlorobiaceae; genus Prosthecochloris. The sequence goes on from JANQFD010000064.1 coordinate 7,968, forward strand.
TGGTTTGCAATCTGGGAGTCCTTTTATGCAAGGATACTCGAACACCTGCTTCCGTTCAGGTGGGCAATAATCGTCATCTTTCTTATCGGATTCGCTCTTTCGCTTTTCCTGGCCTCTTCCTCCATGAGATTCGTAATGTTTCCCGATGAAGAAACAAGGGAAATCCGGCTCAGGGGAGAAACCCCTCCCGGCAGCACACAGTATGAAACCGCACAGTTCACCCAGCAACTTGAGGATCGTATCGCTCAAGCCATCGGCAAGGAAGTCATCGGATTCAGAAATGAAATCGCAAAATCACGCCGGGGATCGGCGGTCCAGGACAATTTTTTCCGAATGCGAATTGAAATCCTGCCGAAAGAGTCAAGGGCTAAAACCGCCGATCAGCTCATTGAAGAATGGGAGCAGTCAGTGGCATCCTCCACGAAATTATCCAGGCTCAGATTCAGCAAGACGCGTCATGGTCAGGGTAGCGGAAGTCCGGTGGAAGTTTTGCTGAAAGAGAACGATGAAACTCTCCGCCGTAGTGCGGCGGCTGCTCTTGCCGATTCAATGCGGAACCTTAACGGTCTAACCAACATAGAAATTGACCAGCCGAAATCGTCTCCTGAATACCGTATCACGCTTAGACGCGGCAGGATCAAACGTCTTGACATCGATCCTTCTGAAGCTGCCGAAACCCTGCGGGCCGCTCTTGAAGGCACCATACTTTATGAATTCAGCTCCGATAGCGAACCGGTTGGCGTCCGTTTTTCACTGACTCTTCCGTCGAAGCAGTCAATCGCATCGCTTCTCGAGGTACCGGTTGAAAACAGGAGCAAATATCTCATACCACTCCGGGATATTATCCTGGTGGAAAAAGTTGAAAAGCCCAACTCAATCGTCCGCCAGGATCGGGTACGCTTTACGTCGGTCTATGCAGATCTTGACAGAGAAGCCGGCAAAAGTCCTCTCGAAATTGCGGAAACACTGGAAAAAGAGATCTTTCCTCTTATCACCTCACAGTATCCATCGACCACACTTGAATTTGACGGTGAAATCCGCGACAGCAGGGAGTCCGGCAGAGATTTCATCATTTCCGTCTTTTCAGTTCTTGCACTTATTTTCATTGTACTGGTAATGCTGTTCAATTCCCTGCGAAAAGCCCTGCTTATCATGCTGACCATTCCTTTCGGTCTGACCGGTATTATTGTCGCGTTTTTCCTGCATGGCATCCAGTTTTACGGATTTTTTGCCGTTATTGGCACACTCGGACTTGCCGGAGTGATTGTAAACGATGCGATCATCATGGTGACAAGACTCGACAGGGAAACCGGAAAAAAAGAGAACGGCAAAAAAGCGGAAATACTTATTTCAAAAGCTGCATCCACCCGCCTGCGGGCGGTAATGCTGACAACCCTGACTACGGTTGCCGCAATGTTGCCGACAGCATACGGATGGGCAGGATTCGACCCCATGCTTGCCCAGATGATGCTTGCCCTTACCTGGGGCCTTATTGGAGGAACCTTTGTAACCCTGATCCTTGTCCCATGCCTCTACCGGATCATGATTCCCGGAAAACTGTAGCCGGATAACGCATAACGATACTCATGTGCTCCTTTATAAAATCAAGCCGGACAGTCCTGTTCCTGCTTTTGCTCAGTATAGCGGCATGCCCCGTGGCATCAGCAGCAGAAAACAGGCTCACTCTCGAAAAATTTGTTCGACTTGCTGCAGAACGAAACAAGATTTTCGAGGAAATACTCATTGACGAGCTTCCTCTACAGTATACCAGAACGCTTACCCTCCCGGCAGACGATTTGCTACTCTCTGTCAAGGCCAACTACGTTCTCATGCTTGGTAATCCTGACGGGGGTACGGAATACAGTTTGTCGCTTGACAAGCTTTTCCCGAGAACCGGCACCCGACTTTCGACCTCGTATGCTGTTGATTACGGTTTCGGTTCCGGAAGGCACGAATCTGAATTCAGCATTGCCGTCGTACAACCGGTTGCAGAAAATGCATTCGGCAAGGCAAACCGTTTGCTGGAAAAGCTTGCGGGAATTGAAAACGATGTTGCACGCCATCAGATCGCCGAAGCTTACGAAGATTATCTGGCCAGCCTGATCAGGCTTTACTATGACTGGTACGCGTCATCCGAAAATCTTGCAACCGCTACAGCCGCTTACCGGGACGCAAAAAAACAGCTCGACAATATTCGCGAGCGAGCCCGAAACAGTATTGCCCTCTCGATTGATGTCAACAAAATAAGGGTACAGGCCGTATCGAGAAACGAGCGGATGATCGCTTTGAAAAACGAATACAATGCAAAAACGAACCTTGTGATGGAAGCCGTCAGAGCGGATGAGTCCGAAAGACCTGTCCCGACCGCGCCTGAGCAGCCAAGCCATAACCTGATACACAATCTCGACAGCGCACTCCTTACTTTCAGCGAATCCAGCAGAACCGCATCAATTCTCGCTCTTCTCGAGGAAAAAGCGGAAACCGAAACCGTTCAGGCCGCAAACATGCTTTTGCCCTCGATCAATCTGACCGCAGGCTATGACCTTGCGGGTGAAAACAGGTTTTTCAGTGATTCCGATCATGGATTGTTTGCGGGGATCATTGTGGAATGGCCCTTGCCGGATAAACAGGAATATGCCCGTCATGAAATAAGCCGGATAAACCGCAGGCGAGCATTTCTTTCAACCGGAAACACAAAACTTTCGCTTGAAACCACATTGAAAAACCTTTACCGGACAATAGAGAACCAGTACCACCTTATACAACTGGCAAA
>JANQFD010000108.1 GCA_028278005.1 Chlorobium sp.
CTGCTTCGAAAAACCGGACCCGCAGAAAAAAGGAAGTAAACTATAGACGCTCAATCAAGCAGGATATCATCCTGTGACGGGTCTTCTTCAATCAGGTTATCCTGAGGGCTCTGTAACTGTTTGTTTTCTTCGGCAATCTTACCGATGATTGCATTGGCGGCGTAAAGCCCGAGTCCTCCAACAACCGCACCCGATACGCCGTGAAATAAAATTGGAAACCCGAGAGGTGAAAACATCAATGCACCTCCGGCCAAACCTGCAGCTCCTACCGCTTTGTCGATCATATCTTTCATGTTAAGTGTTTTCCTGAAATAGTTATGCGCGACATAACTTCTCCGGATTCATCACTCCTCGTCATCATCCAGCATATCCGCGAAATCATCGTCGTGATGCTGGTCTTTTGGCGCAAAAGCATTACCGATGTTATCGGTTATCGCCCCAATTGCCGAACCCGCAGCAATCAAACCAAGACTTGCAACCGCAAGCCCGGCTATGCCATGCACAATCGGCATGCCGACCGGCGAAAACAAAAGCGCGCCACCTGCCACGCCTGCTGCTGTCTTAAGCATAGTGTCCTGTTGATCTGAATCAGCCATGATTAAACGGTTTCAGGTTATGAATGACACACAATACCCTAATTATGAATATACCATCTTTCCTGCAGGATGCAAATCCGGGCAAAAAAAGGAGAACCCCTCTTCGTTCTTTTACGCCGCCACCAGTAACAACCCGTATCCATTGCAATGTATACGGGAATAACGAAAGTGCAGAGAGGTTCTCCTGATTTCAGTCACTCAAGGAAGCTTTCAGCCGGCAGCTTTCTCTGGCCCCTGCGGCTGTATCATGCCGCCAAGACTTCCAAGTACACCGCCAACTATGTTCCCGGCAAAACCGAAGATTGTACCAAACACTTTAACTGCAACCGATGCAAAAAACACCGGAATACCTATTGAGGGGATAAACATCGCAACGCCTACAATGGTTTTCACCGGATCGAGTTGTTTCTGTTCGCCTTCCATGACTTTCCTCCTGGTTTTTTAAGCGTTCTCATCACAATTCCGATTATCAATTACACAAATAATCTAACCGTAGACGAGCCTTAAAAAATTTCCTTTTGAAAGTCACTGCCATCCGCCGCCCAGAGCCCTGTAAAGCTCTGTTCGGGCATCAAGGCGCTGACGTCTGATATCGGCCAGGGAAAGCTCGGCATCGAGCGCGTTTACCTGTGCAGTAATCACTTCCAGGTAATCGGCCATGCCGCTTTTGAAGAGAAGATCGGCATTGTCGACCGACTTGCGGAGAAGAGCGACCTGCGCCTCAAGCGCTTTTTCACGCTCACCCAGCTTCTCTATGGTCACCAACGCGTCGGAAACCTCTTTCACGGCGTTGAGCACAGCCTGACGAAACAGAAGCTCCTCACGGTCGCGAACAACTTTGGATTGCTTGTATGCGGTTCTGAGCTTGCCCTGCTGAAAAATCGGCTGAAGCACCCCTCCCTGAACAAACGTGAACAACGAACCGGGAAAAGTAAACCAGTCACTGGTGCTGAGCGCATTGGAGCCGGCTTCGGCAGTGATGGTGAATGAGGGGTACAGCTTCGCCGAAGCCACCCCTGTTTCTGCGTGCGCTTTCATGAGAGCCATTTCCGCCGCCTTGACATCAGGACGGTTACTGAGCAGTTGGGCCGGCACACCCGGCGAAAAAGCTTCCTCTAAGGGCAGCCGGGGAAGTTCCGCTGTACGGACAATCTCACTCGGCATCCTGCCGGAGAGAACGCTCAGGGCGTTTTCCTGGGCTGCAACCCCCTGTTCAATCGCCGCTATGCCGGATCGTATACCCAGCCTTACCGCCTCCTGCTGCTCAACCGCGAGCGAGGTCACAAGCCCGGCGTCGTACTGTAAACGCATCATTGAAAGAGTGGTGTCGGCAAGCGCGAGATTTCTTCTGTTGATATCGAGCTGAGCGTCCAGCAGCAGAAGGTTGTAATACCCTCGTGCAACATCGGCAACCAGCCTTGTCTGCACTGCTTTTTTTGCTTCGATCGAACGGAGATATTCCGCCAGCGCCGCTTTTCTGGTGTTGCGGATCTTGCCCCAGATATCGGCTTCCCATGAAAGCGACAGAGATGCCGTATATTCTTCGACACTTTCTGTTCCCGGAGGGAGAGGATTTGTTCCATAATCCGACGTTGTTGCCGTGCTGCCCGTCGCCTGAAGGTACAGGTTAGGCAGATTGCCCAGTTTGGCCTGCTTCAGTCCGAGGGATGCGTATTCGATATTTTTCACGGCCACCTGCAGATCGTGATTGTTCTCAATAGCCGAATCAATAAGCGCTTTGAGCGCTTTATCCTCGAAAAAGGTACGATATGGTATGGCTGCCGAAACATGAACAGCCGCCGCTCCGGAATCAGCATGTGTAACGCCCCTGTAGCCGGAAGGCAAACCGGTATCGGGCTGCGAATACTTGCCCGCCGTACTGCACGCAGAGAGCATCAGAAAAAGCATGAGGACCGGAACAAGCCGATGTTCTCTCGTTTTGTTCATCATCTCAGTGGTTTCTTCTTTTTATTGGACCTCGTGTTCACTGTCATGCTCTTGCGGCGGACCGCTGATCTTTTCCTGAAGCGATTGAAAGAGCACATAGAGCACCGGAATAATCAGCACGCCAAGAAACGTCCCGCTGAGCATCCCCGACACCGC
>JANQFD010000118.1 GCA_028278005.1 Chlorobium sp.
GGCAAGGATGTCTGGGTGGAAAGAACATCAACCTCCCATTTTCCACACATAAGGCTTCACGGCGGAGCGCTCGATGACGACCCGCCCGAGTCCGGATAACAACACCAGTTACAAGTGACGTGTGCTTCGCTGTCGGAATCGGGAATCGATAATTCTTACGTTGCCAACTGCCCACTGCTGACTGGTTTCCTCTTGCCACTGACTTTAGGGCACCTCTATTAATTGTCGTGAGCGAGCTGAAGACAAGGCGGACGGAGTCTCGATAAAATCGGGATAAACTTCAAAGCCGGAGTGTCCCGACAAGTCGGGACATGAGGATTTAGAGCACCGCTCAACGAAGCAATTGAAACGCGGAATAAATAAAGAGAGGTGCTAAAAAAAAGCGGTCATAGTGACCGCTTTGAAAGAGCAGGTGTCCCCCATTACACCTGCTCAACCTCACGGGCGTGAGGTTGGAATCTGTATTCCGTTATTCATAGGTGCAAAGAGCGTGCCAAATCCAAAAAACCTGTAACCCGAACAAAAACAAAGCATTAATTACGTGTTACAGCGATCATCAGGTTCGGCGGCGTGAGAAAAAAATCAAAATGAGAAATCAAATTTCTTTTTGAGAACTTTTTCGTACCATTTTGTGACTTTTTACAGAACCGCCGCCGGCTCCTCGTGCGTGATACAGTGAATGGCGCCAAGCCCCCAGACAAGATCGGTACAGTCAATTCCCACCACTTCTCTTGAAGGAAAACATTTCTGCAGGATATCGAGGGCGGCACCGTCTCTGGCACAGCGGTAGGTCGGCACCAGCACCTGGCGGTTGGCGATGTAGAAGTTGGCATAACTTGCCGGAAGCCTCTCATTGTTGTAATAGACCGGATCGGGCATCGGCAGTTCTATCAGGCGCAGCGGCAGCTGCTGACTGTCAATACACTCCTGCAGCAATCGGTAATTCTCCCGGAGAATCCCGTAGTTTTCATCCCCGGCAGTATCTTCAACGGCGATCACTACGGTGTTCTCATCGACAAATCGCGCCATATCATCCACGTGACCGTCAGTATCGTCCCCCACTATACCGTCCCTGAGCCAGATAACTTTTTCGATGCCCAGATACTGCATGAGTTCCCGTTCGATCTCTTTCTTCGTCATTGACGGATTGCGATTGGGATTGAGCAGGCAGGATTCGGTTGTCAGAAGCAAACCGGCCCCGTTAACGTCAATGGCACCTCCTTCAAGCACCATTCCGGGTTTAACGAGCGGCAGTCCCTGTTGATGTGCAATCTTTTCCGGAACACGGTTGTCATTCTCGTAAGGTTCGTACTTTTCTCCCCACGCATTATACTCCCAGTCAAGAACAAGCTTATGCAAACGGCCTTCCTCGCGGGAGAAGACATAATTCGGCCCATGGTCCCTGCACCATGCGTCATCGGTAGGTATATGATGAAAGCAGATACGTTGCAGATCCTCATCATGCCCGACCTTGTTCAGGATCTTTTCCCGAGCGTCCTTCTCCATCGCCTCGTCAAGCACGTTGATACGCACCGTTTCATATCGGGAAAGCATGGCTGCAATCGTGGCAAAAACATCCGGTACCGGCCCGAATTTGCCCGGCCATGATGCTTCCTTGTGAGGCCAGGAAAGCCATGTGGCATCATGGAGTGCCCATTCAGGAGGCATGAAATAGCGGCAATTCAAAAAATCACTCCTGAGCGGTTACATTCTGTGCAATATCCCTTATCCGATCAATACGCTGCATAACCGGAGGGTGAGAATAGTTCATGAACACAAAAAAAGGATGGGGCGTAAGGTTTGACAGGTTTTTCCTCGACAGCTTTTTAAGCGCTTCGACAAGGGCGGAGCCTCCGCTGTAGGTTTCAACCGCATAACGGTCGGCCTGAAACTCGTGACGTCTCGACAGAAACTGGAGAAATACGGAAAGCACGAATTCAACCGGGCTGTAGAGCAGGGAAAAAAAGAGAAGACTTGCATAAACCGACAGGTTGTCCATATAAAAAGCGTCGAAGAGTGCCCGGTTGTTGAGAAAAACCGAGAACAGAAAAAAAACAATACCCAGATTGACGAAGCTCAGGCACATCGCAATAATGATATGCTTTTTCTTGTAATGACCTATTTCATGCGCAAGCACCGCAACCAGTTCGGTTATTGTGTGATTCTCGATAAGCGTATCGAAAAGCGCTATGCGTTTCTGCTTTCCGAAACCGGTAAAAAAAGCGTTGGCTTTTGAAGATCGTTTCGATCCGTCAATAACGAAAATACCCGAAAGCGGAAAAGCAACCGAGCGGGCGTAATCCATAATGGATGTCTTCAGTTCACCGTCTTCCAGAGGGGTGAACTTGTTGAAAAGCGGCATGATAAGTGTCGGGGCGGCATATTGCAGAATTAAGCCGAAAAGAGTCACGGCAACCCATGCCAGGATCCAGGCAAGAGCACCCGTGTTCTCGAAAAACCAGAGCAGCCCTGCAAGCACCGGAATTCCAAGCAGCAGACCGAGGAACACCGCCTTGAGCTTGTCCGTCAAAAAGGTTAACGGGGTTGTTTTGTTGAAACCGAATTTCTCTTCCAGAACGAAGGTCTGGTAGATACCGAAGGGCAAAGAAATCACTCCCTGAAGCAAAAGCAGTATCCCGATATAGAGTATTCCCGTCACAAGAACGCCGAATCCGAAATC
>JANQFD010000131.1 GCA_028278005.1 Chlorobium sp.
GCTTTCGCAATCGGATCCTTTATCTGATCAGCGGAATTTGGCATCTACAGTCGTATCGACATCTTTTAAGTGCAGGTTCCAAAAGCCGAAAGTAAAAAAATAAACAATATTCCATATCATGACAGTCTTATGCAATGTCATTGCCGGATCAGCCCCGTGTAATAAGAACGAATATTGCACAGTGGGCATGGCTTTTCTACAAAGCGAATTCAATAAAAAAGGCGCGGTTTCAACCGCGCCTTTTTTTGTTAAAGCATTCCGAGACAGGTACATCAGTGCATCGATGCTTCTCCCGCTCCTTTGGGATACCTCAGGCTGTCGACCAGCTCCTGGATATCTTCCGGAGGTGCCGGAGAGATTTTTGCCACAATGAAGCTGACGATGAAATTGATGATCATGCCGACTGTACCGATTCCTTCAGGCGAAATGCCCATGAACCAGTTGTCCGGAGTGTTCGCCGCCGGATTGATGAACTTGAAGTAGATGATGTAAGCGGCAGTAAAGCCTATACCGCTCAGCATACCTGCGATTGCGCCTTCCTTGTTCATCCGTTTGTAGAAAATACCCATGATGATAACCGGGAAGAACGACGATGCGGCCAGACCGAACGCGAAAGCGACAACCTGCGCCACGAAGCCCGGAGGATTGATGCCGAAGTAGCCTGCAATAAGAACCGCAGCAGCAACCGAGATGCGGGCAATCATGACTTCCGACTTCTCGTTCAGGTCGGGGTTGACCTGTTTCTTTATCAGGTCATGTGCCACGGATGTCGAGATGACCAGAAGCAGACCTGCAGCCGTAGAGAGTGCTGCGGCAAGCCCGCCTGCGGCGACAAGCGCGATAACCCAATCCGGAAGATTCGCGATTTCAGGGTTGGCAAGCACCATGATGTCACGGTCGATATACAATTCGTTATCGTTATCGGTAAGTTCATTGGAAATAAGTCGTTGACCCTGAGCGCCCTGGCCTTCTGCAAATGCGGGTTTACCGGCAAATGCTTTGCCGTTGACATACTGAACCGCACCGTCATCGTTTTTGTCGGCCCAGGCAATAAGACCGGTGCCTTCCCATGTTTTGAACCAGGAGGGCAGTTCGGCATACTGAGTGTTGCTGACGGTGTTGATGAGATTATATCGTGCAAATGCCGCAACCGCAGGAGCGGTGGTGTAAAGCAGGGCGATAAAGACAAGTGCCCAACCTGCAGATACACGTGCGTCACGAACTTTCGGGACCGTGAAGAAGCGAACGATAACATGCGGAAGCCCGGCTGTACCGACCATAAGAGCGAAGGTGATGAAGAAGACATCGATCATGGGTTTACTGCCATCGGTATAGGCGGTAAATCCAAGTTGTTCGTGCAGGCCGTCAAGCTTGTCGAGCAGGTAACCTCCACCTGCAACTTCACTTCCAAAACCAAGCTGGGGAATAGGAGTGTTGGTGATCTGTAATGCGATAAAGATAGCCGGTACCATGTATGCGAAGATAAGCACGCAGTACTGGGCAACCTGTGTATAGGTGATCCCTTTCATGCCGCCAAGTACGGCGTAAAAGAATACGATACCCATACCGATGAGAATGCCGATGTTGATCGGTACCTCGAGAAATCTTGAAAAAACCACGCCAACACCGCGCATCTGGCCGGCGACGTAGGTGAATGAAACAAAAATCGCGCAAATGACAGCAACGGTTCTCGCTGCGTTGGAGTAATAGCGGTCACCCACAAAATCAGGTACCGTGAACTTTCCAAATTTTCTGAGATAAGGGGCGAGAAGCAATGCAAGTAATACGTAGCCACCGGTCCAGCCCATCAGGTAGATTGAGCCGTCATAACCCATGAAGGAGATCAGCCCGGCCATCGATATAAAGGAAGCTGCCGACATCCAGTCGGCTGCAGTTGCCATGCCGTTTGCCAAAGGAGGAACACCTGCCCCTGCAACATAAAATTCTTTGGTGGATCCGGCCTTTGCCCAGATTGCAATTCCTATGTAGAGCGCAAAGGTCAGACCGACGATAAGATACGTCCACGCTTGTACATCCATAATGTTTTATTGTTAATGTTTGTTTGGGAAATTTGCATCGGGATGGTTAATCCTCGTGTACGTCATACGTTTTATCCAGCCGGTTCATCAGGGTGACATAAACGAAAATCAGGATGACGAAAACATAAATCGAACCCTGCTGTGCGAACCAGAAGCCCAACTTGAAACCGCCGCCGCCGGTCCACTCAGGGAAACGGATTGCATTGAGCGGTTCTGCAAGCAAGATTCCGAAGCCGTAAGAAACAACAAACCACACAACAAGCAGACCGATCAGGTACTTGAGGTTTGTTGCCCAGTACTCCTGTAGTTTTCCTTTTTCCATGACATCAATGGTTTAAGGTTTTCTGAAAAAAGTGTCTTAAAAAAAATAGACGTAACAATTTAATGAAAAAAATGAACTGCCGGAAAAGTTATCGGTTAACAATTGTTAATAATGTAAGGTTTTGGTAATAAAAAAGCCGCAGCTGACACGCTGCGGCTTGGAACTTCCTTCTTGAAAGATCTGAAAAAAATCAGAACGAGACGTTCGCCCAGATTTCAGTTCTCAGACGCTGGTATTCCACTGCGCCGTCGTTCCTGTCTGTAGCCAGGTAACGTACAGTTGGAGAAAGCGTCAGGCTGCCCATGGAGGACTCGTGTACTTTCCAGTTGTACTGTGCCCAGATATACATATTGTCGTATTCGTCTGAACCGCTGAAACTGTCGTCGTCCATGCTGCTGTAGTCAAGCCAGGCTCTGACCGGACCGTTTTCAGCCTTGACCCTTAAAAGATATCCGTCATAGTCGACACCGGAGTCGTCACAGAAAGTGTAAAACCCGCCTAAAGTGAATTTGGTATCGCCAGCAGGAATGACAACATTGGTTCCGAGTGTGATCGGAGCTACATCGTCATACCCCATGCTGAAAAGGTTTACATCGGTAAGCGCCGCAAGAACCTGCGGGTCTATGGTGACATTACCGATATTGGTTTTGTACATCAGGTGGAGTACGTATTCATCTTTTAGGAAGCCGTCGATGTCCTTCAGGAAATCATCAAGCACAAGGATAGATGCATTCAGCTCGCCCGGACCGACTTTGGATCCATAATTGAGGCCGAAAACACGGTCATTTCCGAGCAGAAAATAAGGAATACCCAACGGCTGACTTGGATAAACCGCAAGATCATAGATCGGATTGTTGAAACTGTTGGCCGGTAACCAGCCGACAACGTAATGGCAGCATTTCATCATCCGACCGAAATACATCTGGCTGACGCCGAAGGCGGAAAGATCTGACGGAAAAATCTCCTTTGTTCTATTGCCTGGATATATGGTTATCGGTCCTTTTGGGTCACCAATTGTTGCAAACCAGCCTGCAGAGTGATTCGCAAGCAGAGCTTTGGCAAAGAATCCTTCGCCGAGGTCGGCTGCAATTTTCAGACGAAGTCTGTAGAGCCAGTAAAGTTCATCATTGCTCTGTGTTTCTGTACCGTTCACTTTTGTCTCGGTAAATTCACCTCTGGGGCGGACCTGTGCGTCACCGCTGATTTTGATTCCGGCCTCCGTCGTGGTAACAAATGTGGCCGTCATCGCGAGAGCAAATACAAGCGATAGAAGTTTTTTCATTGCTGTTTTTCTCCGTTAGGTTTTGTGTTGCTTCAAGTGTTGCGTTACTAAGAAAAAAGCAGGGCTACATTATGCCCTTCGTTCGGGCAGGGTGTAATGTTTCATGGAAAGAACAAATGAAAATATTTGACAAATGTACATAAAACAGATAAAAAAAGGAAGTTACTTTTCAAGACCCTTCTGAACGAATCCGGTTCGAAAGCTGTAACGTTACCTGGAATATGTTGTTTCTTTGGGCCAGGGGGACTACAGCGAAGCATGCGTCAATGACAAAATATATATACCGAATGATTATTTAGCAAGTAACGACGCTTGACGGGGTAAGGTTGATCACAAATCAATAAGTATACCGACTGTGCTGAAACTCTCATCGTCGTAGAAGTACATGCCGTGACGGCTCATACCGTTGAAATAGTTATACGCAAGGCGTATGTTCTCCAGGCCAAGCCCTGTAAGCCGCCAGCCTGCCTGGAAGTTCAATGTGCCCCGGAAACCATCGGTTTTTCCGGCTTTATCATCCCATTTCGGCAAGAGCTTGTAATCCGCCGCAAGATAGGTGTTGCCCGGGGTGGAAATCTCTGCTCCCGCCTGGAAAGAGTGGCGGCTGATTTCGTCCGGAATGGTATGGTAAAGAAACTGGTAGCCGAGATAGATGCGGTGGTCTTCCGAGGAGAGGGCGACAACAAGGTTGAGAAATTCACGGCTGTACGTGAAAGGGATGCCGAAAGGGCTTTTTTCTTCATCTATCCAGGTATCGGTTTCCTCATCGTAGTGTCCGTCTTCAAAATGCGATGATATGTGGCTGATACGAAACCTTGCGGCCAGTTCACTGAACGGGAAGCTATCCTTTTCAATCGGATGTTTCCATGTAAGGCTTGCACCAAAAAGATAATCGATGGTGTCGACCGGGAATTTGAAATTATCATCTCTCAAGAGCAGGGAGTAGGTTCCGAAATCGATCCCGAATGCGAACGTTCCGTTTTTACTTTGAAAGAGGTCGGCCGAAGTCCCGATATCGAGCTGGAGAGACTCATCATCGATTCGGGGCATGATGGCGATCCTGGGTTCAAGTGGATCGGCAAGAAGCGGAGCAAACATGGTTCTCAGTGTCGGTCCTGCACAAGCTGTTCCAGCTGAAAAAGCTACTATCAGGAGAGCGGCGAACAGTGCGATGTGGTATTTCTGTTTCTGCACATGTATCATTTTTACAATGAGTTACTGTTTTTATCAGTTTTCCGCCCGAGCACCATTTCCAGGATGGCGGTTCTTACGGCAACGCCGTTTGTCACCTGGTCAAGCAGGACGCTTTTTGAATATCCCGGAGGCTGTATACGGTCGGCTACATTGCTGGATATTTCGATTTCCCTGTTGATAGGCCCCGGATGAAGAACAAGCATATGCTTTCGTATTTTCTCAAGCCGTTCATCGGTTAAACCGAAATGAAGCGAGTAATCTTCGAGTGAAGGAAGATAGCCGCCGGTTGTTCGTTCCAGCTGGAGTCTGAGAACTATTGCTGCGTCTGCCCATCGTATGGCATCATCGAGGCCTGTAAATACCTTTACGCCAAGGGAAGTTATGTCAACGGGAAGCAGGGAAACAGGGCTGCAGACCCCGACCTGGGCACCAAGGGTAGTGAGGCCGAAAATATTCGATCGCGCAACACGGCTGTGCAGAATATCCCCAAGAATCATGATTTTTGTGTCCCGAAGCGATCCGAAATATTCCCGTAACGTGAAAATGTCCAGTAAGGCCTGGGTAGGATGTTCATGGGTACCGTCGCCTGCGTTAATAACGTGTGTTCCGGTTATACGGCTAATCTGCTCGGCTGATCCTGATGAGGGATGACGGATGACAAACGCATCAACCTGCATCGCCTCGAGATTTCTGATTGTATCGACAATGCTTTCGCCTTTACTGACGCTGCTTGATGAGGCTGTGAAGTTCAGTGTGATTGCTCCAAGGTTCCGGGCGGCTATTTCAAAGGAAAATCTTGTCCGGGTAGAGTTTTCGAAAAACGCCAGCACGATGCGTTTTCCTTTTAACGTCTGTGAGATTTCTTTTCCGGAATCCAGGAAAAGGTCTTTGTGAAAAGAAGCTTTGTCAAGAATTTCAGCAATTTTTGCCGCGGGTATACCGGATAATCCTGTTAGGTGTTTCAATGCAGCAGGCTCTCCAATAATGTCAGTGCTCATGATCTGTGGAAGTCTCCAGCAAATTTACAAAAAATAAAAGGCTCTCCGAAAACCTGCGGTTAACCGCAAAACGGATTGAGGTTTTTCAGGATTGACGGGAGTTTATGTTCACTGTTTTACAGCAGATGGAAATGATTTTGAGCTTCGGCTTGTTACGTTTAACAATAAGGGTACATCTAAAAAGTGTCATGAGTCCCGATTTTATCGGGAGAGTGTCCCGACTTGCCGGGACATGAGGATTTCGATCCCGACAAGTCGGGATAATGCAGCAATTTGGGCGCGCAATACGTTTTTAGAGGTCCCCTAAAGCTTACGAGTATATGCATGAAATGTCAATAGCGCTTTCGATTATCGATGCCGTTATCGCAAGAGCCGAACAGGAAAATTCACAAAAAGTCAATGAGGTTGAGCTGGAGGTTGGAAGCGTTTCCGGTGTTTTGCCGGAATCTCTGAAATTCTGTTTCTCCGCGGCAGCAAAAAACACTATTGTAGAGGGGGCTGATCTTACAATTCACGAGAAAGAACCCCTCTGCAGATGCGATGCGTGCGGTAATCATTTTCAGGCGACTGATTTCATCGCGAAATGTGTAACCTGCGGCTCGCTCAAAACGACTATTATTTCAGGCAGGGAATTATTGATCAAATCCATTACCCTGGATTAGTGACAAGGGAAATCAGTAGGCAGTCTTCAGTTGGCAGTCAGCAATGAAAGAAGGGTTCAGGGGCAAGGCGGAAACGGGTGACGAATGGCTGATGACTATTGAATAATGAGTAATGACTGTTGTGTGATGAATGCGGGTTTCGGTCGTCAGTGTGTCGAAGTTATTCTACAATTCAACAAATAAACGGTTCAACAGAATACTTATGTGTGATACTTGCGGATGTTCATCTGACGGCGGCGCCGTTATCTATAAGCCCGGGGACGCCTCATATCATGTCCATGTCAACAATGACAGCCATGCACATCATGAGCATGTTGCCGGAGACCATGGTGAGAGTCGTGGTCGCCAGGTTCTGGTCGAGCAGGATGTATTGTTGCAGAACAACCTTCTTGCCGAGAGAAACAGGGGCTTTTTCGAGGCGAAAAACGTACTTGCGATCAATTTTCTCAGTTCTCCAGGTTCAGGGAAAACCACGCTGCTCGAAAAAACCATTCCACTCATAAAACCTGAGTATCCGGTCAGCGTCATAGAGGGGGATCAGCAGACAACCAGAGATGCGGAGCGCATCCAGGCGCTGGATGTTCCCGTTCTGCAGGTTAACACCGGTACCGGGTGCCATCTTGATGCATTGATGATACATAAGGCAGTGAGGGAGATGAATCCTGCCGACAGCTCGCTTCTCTGTATAGAAAATGTCGGTAACCTTGTCTGTCCGGCACTATTCGATCTTGGAGAGGCAATGAAGGTTGTCGTCATAAGTGTGACCGAAGGCGATGACAAGCCGTTGAAATACCCGACGATGTTTCTCGAGGCCGATCTTTGCATTCTGAACAAAACGGATCTTCTGCCTTATGTTCCTTTCGATGTCGCAGCCTGCAGGGAAAATGCCTTGCATGTTAATCGCAGGCTTGAATGGCTCGAACTTTCATCGGCAACGGGCGAGGGTTTTGATTTATGGATACAATGGCTCAAGTCAAAACTGAAAAAAGGCTGAGACTCTTTGTCAATGGCGTTGTACAGGGTGTGGGGTTCAGGCCTTTTGTCTATCGTCTCGCCGAAGAGGCTGGGTTAAGCGGTTTTATACGCAACACCTTTTCCGGGGTCTGCATTGAGGTACAGGGCAGCGATGCAGGAGAGCTCCGGCGTTTCTGCGGAGATCTCTGCGACAAAGCGCCTCCACTTGCACGGATTTCCTCTGTTGAAACCGAGGAGATCGCTCCTGAGCAGGACAACGGTTTTGTCATTGTCCCTTCTGAAGGAGAAGGGGTTGTGCAGACGATGGTCCCTCCGGATTTTGCCGTTTGCGATGATTGCAGGCACGAACTGCTGGACCGTTATGACCGAAGATATGCCTATCCCTTTATCAACTGCACCAATTGCGGACCGCGTTATACCATTGTGGAGAAAATCCCCTACGATCGCCCCAATACCTCAATGAAGGGGTTTACAATGTGCAGTGACTGCGAGACAGAGTATCATGACCCGATGAACCGAAGATTCCATGCGCAGCCTAACGCATGTCCCGAATGCGGGCCTGTTTTGCAGCTGCTCGATACGCACGGGGAAGTAGTGCACTGTGACGATCCCCTGGAGTCCGCTCTCGAAATGATACGTAGAGGTCTTGTTCTTGCTGTAAAAGGTTTGGGAGGATTTCATCTGGCGGTAAACGCATTTGATGACGATGCGGTCTTTCGCCTGAGAAAGAGAAAAAGGCGTGAGGAAAAACCTTTTGCCCTGATGGTGAAAGATATCGAAACAGCTGAAAAATATTGCTCGATCAACGACGAGGAGCGTCTGGCGCTTCTTTCACCGGAAGCCCCTGTCGTGCTGCTCAGGAAAAAAGAGTCCCCGTTTTCCGCTGCGGTTGTGCCCGGCAATGATCGACTTGGTATCATGCTGCCGTATACTCCTTTGCATGTATTGATGATGGAAAGGGGCCCTTCGGTTCTCGTGATGACCAGTGCAAATGCTTCCGATGAACCTATTGCAATCGAGAACGATGAAGCCGTGGAACGGCTAAACGGTATAGCTGACGGCTATCTCGTGCACAACCGTCCTGTTTATCTCAGATGCGATGATTCCGTCACGATTCACATGGGAGGAAAGCTAAGGCAGATAAGGCGTGCCAGGGGATTTGCCCCCGCACCGGTCTTGCTTTCTTCCGGCGGTCCATCTGTTTTTGCTACAGGCGGGGAAATCAAAAATACTGTTTGTCTGCTCAGAGGTGACGGGGCGCTGTTGAGCCAGCATATCGGTGATCTGAAGAATTACGAGGCATACAGTCATTTCCTGAAGGTGACCGGTCACCTTCAGGAAATTTTCCAGGCTTCTCCTGAACTGCTTGTCTGCGATATGCATCCGGCCTATCTGTCAACCCGCTGGGCTCGTGAGCAGAAAGATATGTCAGTCCTGCAGGTACAGCACCATCACGCTCACCTGGCATCCTGCCTGGCAGAAAGCCAGTGTGACGAGACCGTTGTCGGGGTTATTCTTGACGGAACGGGGTACGGAGCAGACGGCACAAGCTGGGGAGGGGAGATACTGATAGGAAATGCAGCAGAGGCATTCCGCTTTGCCAGATTTGAACCGGTTCCGCTGCCCGGCGGCGATGCTGCTGTTTTTCATCCCTGGAAAGTAGCTGCGGGATATCTTTACCACACATTCGGTGCGCTTTCTGAGCTTGATCTTCTGAGAGGGAGAGATGTATCGGGTATTGACCAGATATTGCAGAAAGGTATCAATACGCCTGTTACAAGCAGCTGCGGGAGGCTTTTTGATGCCGTCGCAGGTATAACCGGGTTGCGATCCGAGATCAGCTATGAAGGGCAGGCTGCGATAGAACTCATGCATGCGGCAGGATCTCTCGATGGCAGGTCCTATACATGGGAAACGGTTCGCGAAGATGGTGACAGATGGCTTCTTTCCGTCTCGCCATTGATTCGCGATATCGTGGCTGATCTTCTCAGGGGTACGGATATTCCTTCGATCAGCAGAAACTTTCATGTAACAATTGTTGATTTATTGTATAGTATTGTAAGAAAAGCGGTTGCATTTTCAGGTGCCGGGAGGGTGGCGCTCAGCGGAGGTGTTTTTCAGAACGTTCTACTGTTCGAAGGACTTGCCGGAAAACTGGAGAAAGAGGGGTATACGGTACTTACCCATACTCAGGTGCCTTGCAATGACGGGGGGATTTCTCTCGGCCAGGCTGTTATCGGCAGGGAGTACCTGAGAGGCAGATATAAGGGAGTTACCTGATTCTTTTGACTTTTTACTGTTCACTTTTGACTTGAATAACCATGTGTTTAGCTATACCGGGAAGAGTTGTTTCCATAACCGATGAAAACGGTATGAAAATGGGTACTGTGGATATAAACGGTTCCCTTACACGAGCATGTCTTGAATATGTCCCGGAGATTCAGATCGGACAATATACGATCGTTCATGCCGGTTTTGCCTTGAAGATAATTGACGAGGCAGAAGCTGCCGAAAGCCTCAAGCTCTGGGATGAGCTGTTGGGGAAGGGTGAATAGGAGCCGGAAATGAAATATATAGACGAATACAGGAACCCCGAGAGAGCAAAGCGAATCCTTGAAAAAATCAAGGATTCTGTGACAAGGCCCTGGACCATTATGGAGATCTGTGGAGGCCAGACCCATTCAATTATCAGAAACGGTATTGACCAGTTGCTTCCTGATACGGTCAGGCTGATACACGGGCCGGGATGTCCGGTTTGTGTAACTCCTCTGGAGACTCTCGACAGAGCATTGTCGATAGCTGCAAGACCAGGCGTGATTCTCGCGAGTTTCGGTGATATGCTTCGGGTTCCGGGAAGCGGGAAGGATCTTTTACAGGCTCGGAGCGAGGGAGCGGATATCCGGGTTGTCTTTTCTTCCCTCGAAGCACTGAATATCGCAAGGGAAAATCCGCAGAATGAGGTGGTGTTCCTTGCCGTAGGTTTTGAGACAACGGCTCCGGGAAATGCGATGGCGGTGAAACAGGCGGCAAGGGAAGGTCTGCGCAATTTCAGCGAACTTGTGAGCCAGTTTTTGGTGCCGCCGGCCATGAGGGCAATCCTTTCTTCTGAAAAGAAAATCGTCGAAGGGTTTCTTGCTGCAGGGCATGTCTGTACGATTACAGGATATGAAGAGTACGAGCCCATTGCCGATGCGTATCATGTGCCGATTGTGCCGACCGGTTTTGAGCCGGTTGATATTCTCTCGGGAATATTGCGAGTGGTGACAATGCTTGAATCAGGCGAGTCAGGTGTATGCAACGAGTACGGCCGGGTAGTGAGCCGTGAGGGGAATCAGGCGGCAAGAAAAACCGTGGATGAGGTTTTCGAGGTAACAGACAGGCAATGGCGTGGCATTGGAGTTATTCCGCTGAGTGGATTGCAGCTGCGTGGCAACTATTCTCTGTTTGATGCAGAGAAAAAGTTTGACGTTGTTCACATACAGCCGGAAGAGTCTTCCCTTTGCAGGAGCGGTGAAGTGTTACAGGGTATGATAACGCCTGCCCAATGCGCGGCTTTCGGAAAAGAGTGTTCCCCCTTGAATCCTCTTGGTGCGCCGATGGTTTCCGGTGAAGGAGCATGTGCGGCATATTATAAGTATCACAAGAGGGCTTGACGGCATGCAGCTCAATAGTTAACATACTTCAAGGCAGTGGGTTAAGCTGACCGGCTAACTCGCTGTCGAGCATTTTTATCGCATAAAAAACAAGTTATGTCTATCGAACTACACTGTCCGGCACCACTTTCACGGCATGAAACCATACAGATGGCACATGGTGCGGGCGGAATGATGTCCAGGGAACTTACACGGTCGATTTTTCTGCCTTGTTTCAAGAACAGCTTGCTCGATGTGATGGATGATCAGGCAAAAATTTCCCTTGATTCGGGTAAGGTTGCATTTACCACTGATACATTCGTTGTCACTCCGGTTTTTTTCCCCGGTGGGGATATCGGGGATCTTGCTGTGAACGGGACGGTTAACGACCTCGCGGTAGGCGGAGCGACGCCTTTGTATCTCAGTGCGGGTTTTGTGATCGAGGAGGGTTTTTCTATGCCGGACCTGCAGCGTATTGTAAAAAGTATGGCTGCGGCCGCAGAGAAAGCGGGAGTAAAGATTGTGACGGGTGATACCAAGGTTGTAGAGAAAGGGCAGTGTGACGGAATGTTTATCAATACTTCCGGAATAGGTGTCATAAGGGAAGGTCTTGACATATCTTGTGCCAATCTGAAACCAGGCGACTCTGTTCTTGTTTCCGGTTCGCTGGGAGATCATGGCATGGCTGTTATGACTGCCCGGGAAGGGCTCTCCTTTCAGTCTGTCATAACAAGCGATACGGCTCCGTTGAACGGTCTGATTTCCGCGATACTCGATGGAGTGCCTCATGTGCACGCAATGAGAGATCCCACCAGGGGAGGACTTGCTGCTTCGCTGAACGAATTCGCCGAAGCATCAGGGGTAGGTATCGTGCTCAATGAAGAGACTCTTCCGGTAAAGCCGGATGTTCTCGGAGCTTGTGAGCTTCTGGGGATTGATCCCCTCAATGTGGCCAATGAAGGAAAGGTGGTGGTTGTCGTGCCGGAGGAAATGTCGAAAGACGTGTTAGAGATCATACGGGAAAATGCGGATGTTGCAGGTCAACATGCTGCGATCATAGGCAAGGTGGTAGACGATCATCCCGGAATGGTGGTCATCAAAACACCGCTGGGGAGCCGAAGGATCCTGGAGATGCCTCTCGGGGAGCAGTTGCCGAGAATATGCTGATGATTTTGCGCATTGGCAATTAAAAGAAAGATCACTAAATTAAAGTAACATACTCTCTAATGTCCGGAGTTGCGAACAGCGATATCTTGATGGTATTGTAGAGAGGATGCAAAAAACAAACCCCGATGAGCAAATCTCAAGGTCATCAAACTGGTGAGATGCACTTCAGCTATGAAATGCTGGAATTCCGCCCGGAATGGCAGTTTGACGATTCTGATTCCGGAGTCTACTATCACAGTGCCGTAATCCCCGGCAAGCTTTTTTATACTTCACTTGGAGGAGATGTTCAATTACAGGCTGCCCAGAAAGGTATTCCATACATTGAACGTGTTTTTGCCGAAGGTTTTTTTAACGATCGCGATTATATAAGAATCGCCGATTATTCCGGCGTGAGCAAAGCTACGATCAACAGTCGGCTTCTTTATGCCAAAACACTCAACAGGCTGAATGCCAAGTACAATTGCAACCCTGTTGTCACCTATATCTGTGGTGCGTCGCAGATGCTGAAGGCGATGCTGAGGATATTTTCAAATGTAGTCAACCAGCACTTTGTTTTTGTTGATTCGGTAGAAGAGGCTTTCGGTTTAATAAACAAGCAAATCCCTGAACCCACACCGCCTGAAAAGGAGGATTTGGTAATAACCCGCAAGGAGATCGAGGACTTTGCGGCAATGTGCGGAAATCTTCTGTTCAATGAACAAGGCGATAAGGGCTCTGATGAGGATGTAATCCCCCCTGATCATCCTCTTATTGAACTCTACAGGATAGTTGTTCTTCTGCGTAACGATCTGGTTGAACTCAGAGATAAAGAGAAAAAACAGTCGGAGCGGACGGAAAAAGCGCTGGAAGATGCCCACAGGCTGAATGAGCGTCTTGCAGAAGAAAAAAGCAATGTCGAGGAAAAAGAGAAAATTCAACAGGATCTTATCGAAAACCTCAAGAAAGCCCGGGTTGAAGCCGAAAGTGCAAACAAGGCAAAAAGTGAGTTTCTTGCCAATATATCGCACGAGGTTCGTACCCCTCTTCATGCGGTTATCGGTATGACCGAGTTGCTTCTCGAAACAAAACTCGACAAAGACCAGCGATATTATACCGATACACTTTATTCCAGCTCCAGAATGTTGTTGCTTTTGATCAACGATATTCTTGATTTCAGCAGAATAGAGGCCGGGCGTATCGATGAGGAAAAGAAGGAATTCAATCTCCGTCAACTGTTTCACGATATCGTCGATGTAATGAAAGAAAGAGCCAGCTATAAAGGGCTGGTGCTTTCGGGAAGTCTTGACCAGGGTGTTCCTTCTTCTTTATTGGGATATCCGGGATATATGAAACAGATTCTGCTGAATCTGATTCAGAATGCCATCAAATTCACCTATCGTGGCGAGGTTCTGGTAACAGCTTCCCTGGTTTCTGACAGTCCAAAGGAGGTTATTCTCAGGATTTCCGTAAAGGATACTGGTATTGGTATTCCTGAAGACCAACAGCATCAGATTTTTCAACCGTTTACGCAGATTGACTCTTCCTCAACCCGAAAGGAAGGCGGGACCGGGCTGGGTCTTGCAATTGTGCGCAAGCTTGTCGACTTCATGGGAGGTGAAATTCAGCTTGAGAGCAGTGAAAAAGAGGGTTCAACGTTCAGTTTTACAGTCACGTTTGAAAAAGTGGAACGTTCTGCAATGGAAGTTGCAGAGGATGATGCCGGGATGGATCCCGGACGAAAAAACGGGGCTGTTTCTGAAACTATAGTAAACAAGCAGCAAGTGCTTGTTGTGGAGGATAATACCATCAACCAGAAGGTGGCCCAGGCAATGCTGGAAAAGATGGGTTACGAGATCGATATAGCCTTTAACGGGGCTGAAGCTGTCGAGGCCCTGCAAAGGAAGGAGTATGGTCTGGTTCTGATGGACCTGCAGATGCCGATCATGGATGGTTATGAGGCAACGAAAACCATCAGAAATTCCGGGCAGGTTTTAAACAGTGATATTCCTATTGTGGCCATGACTGCCAATGCAACAAAGGAGGACAGGCAACAGTGCATTGATGCCGGCATGAACGATTATATTCCAAAGCCCGTTGAACGAAAGGTCATGAAGGAAAAAATGGAACGATGGCTTCCTCTTTAAGGTGCCT
>JANQFD010000136.1 GCA_028278005.1 Chlorobium sp.
GCGGCATGCAGGTTCTGGAATGGGGCTGCATGTTTCCCGACAAGGTGCGGGGGCTTATGCCCATGGGTATATCGGGCAGGCACTCGGCCTGGTGTATTGCCCAGAGCGAGGCGCAGCGTCAGGCGATCATCGCCGACAGCAACTGGCAGGACGGGTGGTATGAACCGGGTGCCCCTCCGGCAGGAGGATTGGCCGCGGCCCGCATGATGGCGATGTGTTCGTACCGGAGTTTCGATAACTTCCAGCAGCGTTTCGGGCGCGACAAAAGGGACGACACGACCTTTCAGGCGGAAAGCTATCTGCGTTATCAGGGAGAGAAACTTGTCGGCCGTTTTGACGCCAACACCTACATCACCCTTACGAGGGCCATGGACTCCCATGACCTGTCGCGGGGAAGAGGGGAGTACGAACGGGTGCTCGAATCACTGCGCATACCGTTGGAAGTGCTTTCCATCACATCCGATATCCTCTACCCGAAAGAGGAGCAGGAGGAACTTGTGCGCTACATCCCCGACAGCCGCATCGAGTACCTTCATGAATCATACGGGCACGATGCATTTCTCATCGAGGTTGACAAGGTGAGCC
The DNA here is from genome assembly GCA_028278005.1 of Chlorobium sp. Lineage (GTDB taxonomy): Bacteria > Bacteroidota > Chlorobiia > Chlorobiales > Chlorobiaceae > Prosthecochloris. The sequence continues at coordinate 586 of JANQFD010000136.1, forward strand.
GTATGGTGAGGGCTTTCAGGGATGAGATAACCGCCAAGGATTCTTCCGCCGCCTGAGGAACACTGCAAAAACCTGCCACGCGATCCGATTGCTGTGTGCCGTTTTCCAATTTCAACCTTCGTCGGTAAGGCGATAGCCATACTTGGGATTGTGGCTACTCGAAGATAACCCGGAGAATATCTTTCTCTTTCTTTCCGCTCAGTGCAGCAATCTCTTTGACTGTCATGGCTGTTCCGGCTTCGGTAATTCCAAGATTCTGAAATTTGCGGATAATAGCGGTACTGTTTTGATCCGTTATGTCCGCAAGGGTTTCAATTTTTGCCGACTCGAGTGCCCGGAACATGTTCTTTTTGAAATTGCCTTTTTCAGAAGAGGGCGCGAAAACCGAAAGCGTCGTGATAATCAAACCGGCGGCGATAATGGAGAGTGAAGGCTGGCGAGAAAAGTATGCGATGAACGCTTTCCAGTTGGCTATGGTATGAAACACCACTCCGATCACCATCGCCCAGCTCAGCCATTCATGAACGGGTTTAATGTAGCCGGTCTCGATCTTGAAAAACATCAGAATACCGGTGACGGCAAGAATGATAAATGTTCCGGCAGCCAGCGGCGTGGCCCATGATTTCATCTTTACGCTCATTTGCTCTTCCTTTTCATGTTTTTTTGCGTTCAACAAGTCATCGTTTCATTACTGCTATGCATAAGGGAGCAAAAAGGTTTCACTTTATAGAGGCGCCCTTTAGATCGTTTTACAGAAAAAACATGGCGGGTTTTGGAGATGATGGGGCGTGTGTAAAAGAGCGAGTGCTGAGGCGAAAGCAACAGCCTGGTTTTATCCGGGTTGCCGGAATTCCACAGCACCTTCTCCTTAATCGATCACATCGAAGCCGGTATATCCTCTCAGCACTTCGGGTACGATGATCGTGCCTTCGGGGGTCTGGTAGTGTTCAAGCAGGGAAACCATCAGGCGCGAGGTTGCCAGCCCTGATCCGTTCAGGGTATGAACGAATGCGGGCTTCGACGATCCGGAGGGTTTGTAACGGATATTGGCCCGCCGTGCCTGATAGTCCTCGAAATTGGAGCAGCTCGATGCTTCAAGGTATTTCTTTTCGGCAGGCGACCATACCTCGATATCGTAACATTTTGCCGCGCTGGCGCTGATGTCCCCGCTGCAGAGAAGCAGTACGCGATAGGGTATCCTGAGCGCCTGGAGGATCACTTCGGCGTTTTGCAGGATTGTTTCGAGGGCATCGTACGATTCTTCAGGACGGGTGAATTTCACCATTTCAATCTTGTTGAACTGGTGTACCCTCAGAAAACCCCGTGTATCTTTTCCGTAGCTTCCGGCTTCCCTGCGGAAACAAGCCGAATAGGCCGCATAGGATATCGGGAGTTCTTCATCGCGCAGCATCTCGTCACGGTGGAGGTTCGTTACCGGTACCTCGGCGGTCGGGATGGCGTAGAGGTTGTCCTCGTTCATGTAGTAGACCTGGTCGGCGAACTTCGGCCACTGTCCGGTTCCGCGAAGCGAGTCTTCATTGACCATGAAGGGGGGAAAGACTTCCGTGTAGCCATGCTTTTCGGTGTGGTAATCGAGCATGAAGTTCAGCAGCGCCCGTTCGAGGCGGGCGCCTTTGCCGGTATAGACCGGAAAACCGGTGCCGGATATTTTCGCGCCCCGCTCGAAGTCAAGAATGCCCAGTTTGCTGCCGAGATCAAGGTGGTCCATCAGAGGGAAGTCCAGCGCATGATCGAATGCAACCGGTTCCTTGTATATACGGTTGTCCCCGGCTGAATAACCCTCCGGGACGTCGGGGTGCAGCTTGTTGGGAAGGGAGAGCAGAATGGATTCCATCTGTTTTTCGAGCTCTCCCAGTTTTTCGTCCATGCCAGAAATTCTGTCCGCAACCTCTTTCATCTCCCGGATAAGATCTTCCGCCGAACCCTGACCTGTCCTTTTTATCACGGCAATGTCTTTTGAAACCTTGTTCCTCAGGGACTTGAGATCATCGGTTTCCCTGACAAGCTCCCTGCGTTGACGGTCGCATTCCAGCAGACTGTCGAGGCTGGCGCAGTCCTCTTGCTGCCGGCGTTTTTTCAGCATTTCCGCAACTTCTTCCGGGTTCTGTCGGATATAGGTAATGTCAAGCATGGTATAAGGACATTGGTTTTCGGATTACGATTTGCCTGAGGAGGCCGAACGGCGTTGTTTCACGCCTGCTTCATGACAAGGCCGATTTGACGATCTCCTGGACCTTTCCGCCGTCGGTCTTGCCTTTGAGTTTTTTCATGGCGGCGCCCATAACCTTGCCCATGTCTTTCATTGACGTGGCGCCTACCTGGTCTATGATTTCCTTTACCGTCGTTTCAACCTCTTCGTCGCTCATAGGTGCGGGCAGATAGGTTTCTATCACCGCAAGTTCGGCCTGTTCCGTATCGGCCAGGTCCTGCCTGCCGGCATCGAGGTATTGCTGTATGGAATCCTTGCGTTTTTTTGCAAGGCTCATGAGAACCTCGAGCTCCTGCTCTCCGGTCAGATCGGCCTTGCCCCCTACACGGATCGAGACCTCCTTCTCGAGAAAGGCCGCCCTGATTGCGCGGATGCAGTTGATGCGGTTTTTGTCGCCGCTTTTCATAGCTTCTTTCAGGTCCTGATCGATACGTGCTTGTAAACCCATTGTCACTTGATACTTGATGTTTTCTGTGGTCGATGAAAGAAAGAGTGTCAGCCAAGATACTCTCAAAGAAGTCAAAACTCAAAAGTTAAAAGTCAACTGTTAATATCCCCCCCGACCGGGCGTAGGACAATCTCCTCGACTGACGTGCGTGACGGCTGAAGATAGGCATCGACAACAGGTGACGCGATATCCTCGGGCATCATCATCACATCTTTCAGCTCG
>JANQFD010000149.1 GCA_028278005.1 Chlorobium sp.
ATCCCGCCGGAGCCGGGAGGAAAATGCGGAAAATGCCAGTTCGATTCTTCCGAAGATGACGAAGGCAAAAAAAGCGGCTTCAGGGAGTGCTGGGGAGATGCTTTCGGATGGCAGGATGAGGATTTCAATCAGCCCCTTGTGCTCGATCTCTGGGACTTCAGAAAGAAAGACGCAGCAATCAGGGCAGGAAAACTGAAGGTTGCCGATCTCGATGAGGACGACCTCGGCATGAAAGATGATAGTAAACCGGGGCTCTCCAGAACAGACCGACAACTCATGCAGGTTACAAAGGTGAAATCTTCGGACAGTACGCCTTTCATAGACCGGGAGCATCTCGCGAGGGAAATGGCCGCCTGGAAGTTTCCTCTGCACTTCATTGATTTCGAGACAGCCATGGTGCCGATTCCTTTTACTGCCGGGCACCGTCCCTATGAGATGATCGCCTTCCAGTACTCGCATCATGTGGTGGAAGAAAACGGCGGTGTTCGTCATGCCGGTCAGTTCCTGCTTGCAGAGCCTGGCGTGTTTCCGAACTACCGGTTTCTCCGTTCGCTCAAGGTTGAACTGGAAAAGGATCAAGGTACGGTTTTCCGTTACAGCCATTACGAAAACACTATCCTGAATATTATTTACCGTCAGCTCATGGCGGATGAACAGCCCCCCGAGGACAAGAGAGAACTCTGCAGTTTCATAAAAACGATTTCCCATTGCTCATCCCGACCGGAGTGCTCATGGCAGGGATCAAGAGATATGGTTGATCTGCTCGATATGGTAAAGCGCTACTACTATCATCCCCTGACAAAGGGATCGAACTCGATCAAGTACGTTCTGCCGGCTGTGCTGGAGAGTTCGGCTTTTTTACAGCGGAAATACGCGGGAGAGGTTTACGGTGCCGAGGGAGAAATTTTCAGCTGGAACTTCAAAGACAAAAGGTGGATTGAAAAGGAAAACGATAGAGTTAAAGATCCTTATCTGCTTCTGCCGAAGATGTTTACCGACATTGATCCCGGGGAGATGGAGCATTTGATGAGCGGAGAGGAGGAAAATGCAATTCGTCACGGAGGAGCGGCAATGACTGCTTATGCAAGACTGCAGTACGAGGAGATGCAGGATTTCGAAAGAGAGGCTATTGTTAAAGCCTTGCTTCAGTATTGCGAACTCGATACCCTCGCAATGGTGATGCTCTATGAAGCATGGAGAGAGGAGGTTTCATGATCATCGGTATACCGAAAGAGGTCAAAGTAAGGGAAAACCGGGTTGCGTGCACCCCGGCAGGTGTCCGGTATCTCTCTGACGCAGGTCACAGGGTTCTCGTTCAAAGCGGTGCGGGAGAGGGGAGCGGATTCAGTGATCAGGCATTTGCATCCGCAGGTGCAGAGGTGCGGCCGGGCGCCGGGGAGGTCTGGCAGGCCGATATGGTTGTCAAGGTAAAAGAACCGGTGGAGACCGAATACGGGTACCTGCGGCGCGGTCTGATATTGTTTACTTTTCTGCATCTTGCCGCCGATCCGAAACTGGCGATGCACCTTGTCGAGAAAGGAGTGAGCGCGATTGCCTATGAAACAGTTGAAGAAAACGGACGATTACCTCTTCTGGCTCCCATGAGCGAGATAGCGGGTAAAATGAGCATTATAGCGGGAGGGTTTTATCTCGCGAACCATTTCGGCGGTAACGGCACCCTGTTGTGCGGAATTCCGGGAGTACTGCCCGGCAAGGTCACCATTCTTGGCGGAGGCAGCGCAGGAATGAATGCGGCAATTGTTGCAAAAGGGACCGGCGCCAGGGTAACGATACTGGAGCTCGACCAGGAGAAAATGCGTTATCTCAATTCAGTTCTCGGATCGCATGTGCAAACATTGTTTTCAACGAAACAGCACATCATGGAGGAACTTCGGGCAACAGACCTTCTTGTCGGCGCGGTACTTGTTCCGGGTGCAGCCGCGCCCAAGCTGCTCGACCGTGAAATGCTGCGCGGTATGAAACCCGGTGCTGTCTTCGTGGATATTTCGGTCGATCAGGGAGGGTGCTCGGTGACCTCGAGGCCTACTTCGCACGAGGACCCCGTCTACAAGGAGGAAGGGGTTCTGCATTACTGCGTTACAAACATGCCCGGAGCATATGCAAGAACATCCACCGAAGCGCTGACAGGAAATACCCTGCCTTATCTGAAGGCTATTGCGGATATGGGTATCGATAACGCTCTGCAATCGATGCCGGGTCTTATGAAGGGATTGAATACACACGAAGGTGCTGTGACTCACAAGGCTGTTGCCCGTTCACTGGGTATGGAATAAGGAGGCGGCGTTTACGGAGCAAAAGGACAGCGCGACGATTTTTCAGCGGTACCGTTTCTTGAGCATGTTCCCGATGCCCGAATAAACCAGCGACAGGAACAAAAAAGCAAAGCCTGCAAAAAGTGTTATAACCGAACCTGTGATGGCGGCAACCATACCGGTCAAGAAATACATGGTTACAATCATCGTGAGGGAAAAAAGGGCGGTAACGACAAGTACCGAAAAGCGAATTTTCTGGAAGAATGCCGGAATTATCGCTGCAATGAGTGCGCATGAGACCAGCCCCCACCATGTCAGATCCGAGAAGAATTCCATGTTACATGTCAAGTCAAATGTCAAAAGGCAAAGATAAAAAATGAAAAATAAATGCAGTTTTCCAAGAATTCATGTATCACTGGCAATTCTTGAATTCCCGCCTTCCAACTCTTGATCCGGCATTCATCCGTTTCTCACTGTGTACTCATCACTTGTCACTGTTTTCATGGCACCAGCAGTTTGAACCCTGTTTCCGAATCGGGTTTGCGAACAGCCGATGCTGTGATGATTTCAAACATGACGACTTCCATCACGTGCCATACTTTCACACCTCTCCGGATACAGCCGGTAACCGTGTTTTCTTCACGTCCGCATGCCATATGCAGATGGAGTGCCGGATTTCCTTCTTCGTCCGGAAAGATCGTGCCGGTACCGGTAACTTCATGAACATCGTACAGTTCATGTTCCATCGGCATGACCGGAACACCCCGGCTCTGCTGTGGTCCGACAATCAACTTGCTCCCTTTGTCAGCTCCTCCGAGAATGATCAGGGAAGCGGCCTTGATACCCTGCTCGCCGGCGAAGTTTTCGAGCGTTTCATGAACGACCTCTTCATCCTCCAGGCGGATAATAAAGGTTCTGCCCTGTTTTGCCTCTGAAAACAACATGGTGCAAGCAGTTTGTGTTTGCATTCCTGTGGAAAGATAAAGATTTTGCACCACAATTGCGCAGCAAGAAAGCTGTAACCTCTATTGAGCGTTTCAAAGTGTGCAGAGCTTGCCCGATCAATCGCCTGATTCAGCTGTCAGCCCGCTTTCCGAGCGGAGTTTCTCAAGAGCGAGCAGGTACTGGGTTCTGCTGCTTGCAGCAAGGCCCTCGGCGCGAACAAGATCCGTTTGAGCCTCGTTGAGTCTGGTCAGGGTAGCAGAGCCGGTTCTGTAAAGCAGTTCAATGTCATGCCGGACCTGCTGTGTCATTTTACGCGCTTTTTCCTGACGCTGCAACTGTTTTCCGGCAGCCGCGGCGTTAGCAATAGCCTGACGAATACCTGACTGGATGGAAAGAATTGTAAGGCGTTTTTCTTCTTCCAGGGCGAACATTTCCGCCTTTTTGCCCTGAAACTCGGCGCTTCTTCTTCCACCTGTGAATATGTCCCAACTTGCCGTGATCCCGGCATAGCGGTCGCGTTCTACCTGAAGGGGATCGGCACCTTCCTGCCTGGTATAGTTCAGGCCGGCACTCAGACCGATTGAAGGCAGCCAGGAGCCCTTTACCGCATTTTTCCGCTGTTCGGCGGCGGCGATCCCGGCGTCAATCGCCAGAAGGTCCGGCCGGTTTTTCAAGGCAACGGCGATCAACTGTGCGTATGAGGGGATAGTGTCGGTAATTTCTCCATAGTCCGGACTGCGTGACAGCTCTGCTGTGAGTTCGCTACCAGAGCAACCCATCAGTTCGGCAAGGACGGTACACGCTATGGTGAAGTTGCGGCGGGCTTCAATGGAGTCGCTTTCCGCCTGAACAGCCCTGATGGAAAAATTGAGCATTTCCGACCGGGAGGATGTCCCTACTTCACGCCGTATCGTCGCATTTTTTTCAAGTGCCCGGTTGAATTCCGCATTTTTTTTCGCAATCCGTATGTTCTCTCTGGCCAGTTGTGCCTGATAGTAAGCTGTCGCAACCGATTCCATCAAGAGGCGCTGTGTATTGGCATGTGTTTGTTTTGCCTGTTCAACGCCGTAGTTTGCTGCAAGCGTTTCAGCCTTTCGGGCAAAACCGTTGAAAAGCAGCCAGTTCAGTGTGACGTTACCGGTTGTCTCAGTTATGTCTTCCTTGGCACGTATGTCCGGCTGCCAGTCAGGTTGTATGTCGACATGACGGTGGAAATAGCCGCCGCCTGCGGAAATCGTCGGGAACCACGAAGCATATGCCTGGCCGAGAATGGCCCTTGCCGAGCGGATTCTTGCAAGTGCCTGCTGAATTCCGGGGTTGTTTTCAAGAGCAGTTTGTTTTGCCTTTTCGATTGTCAGGTGGTCTTCCGGAGAGGCATCCGCCGGTTCCGAGGCGTTCAGGTTTTGCAGGGGCAATAAAAGGAGCAATAACAGAAGCACAATGCCCCTTGTCGGGTTATGGGTGTCATACATAGTTGTCATCGGGTTGTATTCTGTAGAAAAGGGTATAAAGTACCGGTACTATTCCAAGGGTCAGGAAGGTGGCTGCAAACAGTCCTCCCATGATGGTTGTGGCCATGGCAGCGTAGAGGGGATCGGTAAGCAGAGGCAGCATGCCGAGAATGGTTGTTGATGCTGCCATGACTACCGGTCTGAGTCTGCTGACTGCTGAATCAAGGACTGCCTTGTAAGGTTCTTTGCCGTTCCTCAGGTCGATTTCCAGTTGCTCGATAAGCACAATGGCGTTTTTGATCAACATGCCGGAAAGCCCGAGAAAACCCAATATGGCCATGAAGCCGAATGCCTGTCCGGTTACAAGCAGACCGGCAGTAACCCCGATAAGGGAAAGCGGGACGGTAAGAAAGATCGCGGCTGCTTTTTTCAGGGAGTTGAACTGCCAGACAAGTATGAAGAACATCCCGAGAACACAGAGAGGGAATATCTGTGCAAGCGGACCGGTTCCTTTGTTTGATTCCTTGTATTCTCCGGCCCACTCCATTGTATAACCTTGCGGCATTTCTATGGATTCTATTTTCTCAAGCATCGACTGGCGCAAAGGTTCGGCAAGACCGGAGACCGGGTTGCACTGGACGGTAACGGCTTGCATTCTGTTTCTCCGCTGTATGATCGGCCATTCCCATTCGGTGCCGATAGACGAGACAACCTGGCCGAGGGGTAGAAAACTCTGAAGTCCCGAACTCCACACCTGAACGTTCTTCAACTCATTAATGGTTGCGCGTTCCTTGCGGGGCATCCGGAATATGATCGGGATCAGCTCATCGCCTTCCCTGACTGTTCCGGCTTTAACGCCGTTAAAGTTGCGCTGCAGCGATGATTCAAGGTCACGTTTTGTAATCCCGGCGCTTCTTCCCTGGTTTTCATTATACACCGGGCGAACCACCCGGACCTGTTGACGCCAGTCTGTTCGAATATCGCGGGCATTGGGAGTGTTCTGCATGATCCCGGCTGCCTGAGCGGCAAGATCGTGCAGTACGGCAGTTTCCGGCCCTCTGAACCGGACTTCCACCTTGAAGTCAACCGGTGGGCCGTTGGTGATTCTTGTCAGGTACGGTTCGGCATCCCCGAAGTTTTCTTTCAGATACCGGTCTACCTCGCCGCTGATACTCCCGATATCCCCATGATTGTCGGTTTCGATGAGGAGCTGAAAAAAGCTTGAGTTGGGAGTAACATATCTATACGGCAAAACAAACCGCAAACCGCCTTCCCCGAGAAACGCGGTGACATTTTTAACGCCATCCACACGCCGGATATGTTCCTCGGCGATGAACATGTCGCTGCGTGTTTTGTCAAGATGCGTCCCCTGCGGCTTCCAGTAGCTGACGAAGAAATAGGGTTGCGTTGAATCAGGGAAAAAAGCCTGTGGTAAGGTTCCGAAACCAATGAATGCCAGAACGAGCAGAGCAATGGTTATCCCTATCGTGTTCCATCGATGGGTAATGCCCAGATGGAGTATACGGCGGTACTGCCTGTAGAAAGGTTTGTCGAAAGGATCCTTGTTGTGCAGGTCGGGAATTTTCAAAAACCAGACACAGAAAAGGGGGGTAATGGTAACGGCAAGAATCCAGCTTATGAAAAGCGAGAGTGCCAGAACATCGAACAGGGAACGGCAATATTCTCCCACTTCACCGGGGGCAAAACCGATGGCGGCAAAAGCAAGAATCGCAATGAGGGTTGCGCCGAAGAGCGGCCACATGTTTTCTTTCACTACCTCGACAGCAGCGTGTTTACGGTTGTCCCCGCGTTCAACCCGGACCAGAATGCCGTCTGCAATGACAATAGCGTTGTCAACAAGCATGCCGAGCGCAAGGATCAGGGCGCCGAGCGACATTTTCTGCAGGTCGATGTCAAGCAACGCCATGGTGATGAATGTGCCCAGTATGGTCAGAAGCAAAATACTTCCGATCATCAGGCCGCTTTGCCAGCCCATGAACAGCATAAGCAGCACAACGACAATGAAGACCGCCTGGAAAAGATTGGTGACGAAGGTGTTGACGGAGTCC
>JANQFD010000007.1 GCA_028278005.1 Chlorobium sp.
CGAGGGTAAACACTCTTCTCGTCGTGAACGACGAAATAACAGCGAACAACCTTTGTTCGGTCATGCAGCTGTGGGATATGCACATATCCCTTGCAAAAAGTGTTTCAGAAGGCCTCACAATGCTCCGCAAAGCCGCCGGCGAAGGGCATCCTTTTCAGATTATTCTTGCAGACGACCCGCAGAAAGGAAACCTTACGGATCTTGCCGCTGCCATCAACGCGGACAACTCGGGAAAGCACGTGCGCCTTATCCGGCTTGTATCACCGGTTCAGGACAAAAAAACGCCTCTGCTCTCCTCAGGTCTGGAGGCTCATCTGAACAAGCCGATCAGAATGGAGCACCTCCGGAAAACTCTTGAGCGGATTCTTGCGCAGAAAGTGACGCAAAAGAAAAAAACGCACCTCGCCAGGGAACTGAAAACCAAAAGAAATGCCGCCCAGGCAATTGAAAAAGCCAGGATCCTTGTTGTCGATGACAGTGAGACCAATCTCATGGTTGCCGTACACATGTTGAGTAAGATGGGGTACCAGGTCGACACTGCCAAAGACGGACGGAAAGCGATTCGAGCTCTGGAATCCAAACATTACAATCTTGTACTGATGGACCTGCAAATGCCCAACATGGACGGGTATGAATGCACGCGCGAAATCCGGAACCCCGATTCGAAGGTTCTCGATCATAACCTTCCGATTGTTGCCCTGACGGCACATACAAGAGAAGAGGACCGCAGGCAGTGTCTGGAATCCGGCATGAATGATCACCTTTCGAAACCGGTAAACTTCGATATTCTGGAAAAAGCCCTGAAGAAACACCTGTCCAGTCCTCAACAATCATTGCAGGGTAAAACAAAAGCACGTAATCGATCCTCTCTGAAAGCCTGAAGCAAACACCGGAAAACCGCCTTGCCCCTATGCCGGACGATTATTCTTTTTCTACCTTCTTAACAATCCATATTGATCTGCCCGGCTACAGCTACTGTGGCCCGCCCGCTTTGAATGCCTCATGAAACGTGACGGTACCCTGCGGGATCCGACCGTCGAATGACAGCGTGAAAAACACCTCCGGCGGCACCCCTTCGTGCACGAGCCCCGGTTCATTTCCAAATCCGAACTGACGGTAGTATTCGGGGTGCCCCACGAGACAGCAGCCATTGGCTCCCAGTTCTTTCAGCCGTGACAGTCCTTCCCCTATCAGGGCTTTACCGATCCCTTTCCGCTGATGCTCCGGCAGGACCGAAACAGGCCCCAGACCGTACCAGTTTCGACTGCCGTCCGAAACCGTCACGGGCGAGAACGCGATATGCCCGATCACCCGCCCGTCTTTTTCAGCCACGATGGAGAGCGTCAGCACTCCGGCTGCGCGCAGCGCCTCGATAACGAACTGTTCCGTCTGATCGCTTACCTCCAGCGTCCTGAAAGCCTTGACCGTCACGTCCGTTATCGCCTGAATATCGTCCTCTGTTTCGTCCCTGATGACAATTTCCGGAGTCACTCCCTCCCCATGCCATGCAGCGGCGGGCTTGTTCGCCCACACCCATGCAATGAAATCGACCATGGCCGGCTTGACACCGAGTTCCCGCAGCCGGGCATTCACCTGACCGCGGTGATAGGTTGTATGCGAGAACACCTGCACCAGAAGCTCCGCCAGCGTTGTTTTCCGCACATCGAATCCGAGCTTCTCGCCAAAATGCCGTGCCCAGGGAAGTTCAATGACGGTGTCGAGCATCTCCGGCGTGAGGCTGTTATAGTAGCTCTCGGCTCTCCGGTGCACGGTTATCGTAAACTGTTCAAGGGCTGCTATGTCGAGCGAACGGGTTGCTTCGGGATCAAAGGGCTTCTTTTCCAGAACATCGAGAAATGCCCCCTGCACCATTTGGCTGTGCCTGAGTTTCGCAAGCAGAGATTCATCCTTTCCGGTATCAGGTGTTTTCCTGATGCCGGCAAACACCTCTGCATCCGCCCAACCGGTGTACCGGGCAAAATCCCTGAACAGTGAAAGAGTATCCATCATATGCTGCACTGGTTTGCTGTTACTCATACAATAAACAATCCGTGATCAGAACCGGCATTACTTACAGGGATTCGCCGAACGGCCGAACAGGGTCAGGTACATCAGCCGGCAGGTGTCGCTGTTGCCGCAACTGCCGCTCTGCAGTGCTTCGGCGTTCAGACCTTCGGCCCTTGCGAGGATACCCCCGGTACAACGCACAACCATCTGAGTTAACATGTTTTCTCCTGTTCTGCTTTTTCGCTAAGAGTTGGCAAAAGGAGAAAATATCTGATTTGCGGTCACCCTGAAGGCTTTGTATCCAAAAGTTTTCACTACCGGCACCTGGGTACATCCGATCAGCAAAACAACAACCCAATCAGGTTAACCTGCCCTCACGGGTAAACGGGAAGCGGAAATCGTTGTGGGATCTCAGACGTTTCGATACTTGTTTTCCAGTCCTGTCTTGATTGGCGCCAGTCTCAGAGGCTTTTCCAGATTTGACGTTTTCTTTCCTTGAGGCGCCTGCTTTTTCGCCGGAGCTGACTTTGCGACCGGAGCTCCTTTTGCTGCTTTAGCTGCCGGTTTTGCAGGGGCTGCTCCTTTAGCAGCGGGCTTTGCCGGAGGTGCTGAATTTGCCATAATTCCTTTATTAAATGGGTTTACGTTGTAGCGGCTTATTATATATGGATTTAAATGTACATGATACAATAAAATCCCCGTTTTTCATCGGCCTGCAAGCCCTGATCCAACGCAAACGGCAGGTCCGAATACCCCCTGTCCCGTATTATCGGGGCGAACACGCTGGAGCGTTGTCCCTTCGCGAAATCCGTCATTATCTCAAGAAACGAAGACTCGGCATTTACTGTTATGCTAAAAGCTTGCACCATATTCCGCAGTTGAGATAATACATAATCTCAGTCTGTTGAAAAAACATGATGGAGGGACTAATGGCAAAACCGCGCATACTGATAAATCTGTTTCACCCGAACATGAATCGTTCCAGGGGAAATATAATTCTTTCCGAGGCTGTCCGTGATCTGACCGGCGTAACATTCAGGGACGTTTATGCGGAGTATCCGGATTTCAACATCACGGTACAACACGAACAACAGCTTCTTCTGGAAAACGATCTGATTGTCACGCAGCATCCGTTCTACTGGTACAGCTGCCCCTCTTTGTTGAAAGAGTGGGAGGACAAGGTTCTGGAACAGGGATTTGCCTACCCGCCGGGGGTTGGCGACAAGCTGAACGGAAAGCACTGGTTATCAGTCATTACAACCGGCGGTCCGCAGAATGCCTATCGCTCCGGAGGATTCAATAACTTTACGATCAGCGAACTGCTCAGGCCATTTCAGCAGACTGCAACCCTGTGCGGCATGAAGTGGCTTCCGCCGGTTGTCGTGCATAGCGTCCTGCCGGAAGGCATCGAAGGATTCAAAAATATCAGTAATGACGACATACAACAGCACGCCCGAGCATACCGTGCACTGCTTGACGGGTATGTCATGGAATAGGTAAAAAACGCTATCCAGACATCGACAGACTTGATAACGAAGTATGAGATGGAGAAACAATGCAGAGAGTTCTTGTTGCCGGCACTTCGGGTTATATCGGTCGTTACACTGCCCGGGCGTTCAAAAAGAGAGGCTGGTTTGTGCGTGTTCTGGTGCGCGACCCTGAAAAGCTCAGACATCCCGGACCATTCGGTGAACCTGCGCTCGAAGGCATCGTGGATGAAATCGTCACCGGCGATGCGACCAAACCCGATACCTTGCATGACATAACCGACGGCATCGACACGGTGTTCTCCTCCATGGGCCTGAGAAGCTCGAAACCCGGCAGGACATACCGCGATGTCGATTATCTCGGCAACGTCAACATTCTGCAGGAAGCCCTGCACCACGACGTGCAGAAGTTCATCTACGTCTCGATCTTCAAGGCTGACGAAATGATGGAGATGCAGATCGTCAAGGCCCACGAAGAGTTTGTCCAGGCCCTCAGGGATTCAGGCATCGACTACTCCATCCTGCGGCCGAACGCCTACTTCCCCGATATGACGCAATTCCAGAAAATGGCCGCCTCAGGCGCTATCGTCTGGCCCGGCGACGGCAATCTGACCATCAACCCGATCCACGGTGAGGATATGGCGTCTGTCTGTGTGGATACAGCCGCTCGCGGCCATCAGGAAATCAATGTCGGCGGACCGGATGTCTTTTCCTACAAGGAACTGTTCACCCTGGCCTTCACCACCATCGGCAAAGATCCGAGAATCATCTTCATCCCGCTCTGGATCGTCAAAGGCATCCATACCATCATAAAACCCCTGAACGCCCGTATCGCCGACATGCTCTACTTCGCCATTGCCGTCAATGAAATCGACAACGCCGCGCCGCGCTACGGCGAACGTCATATGAAGGATTTTTTCGAGGAGTTCGGAGGGAAGAGAATATCAGAGAAATAATGCC
>JANQFD010000056.1 GCA_028278005.1 Chlorobium sp.
TGAGAGGTAATGGGAAATGGGGAAGGGTCATGAAACAGCCTGGTCGAGCATTTTTTCAAGTAGTTCACTTCCCTCTATAATCTCAAGTTCTATAGGGAGATAAAAACAGGGCACCCTGGAGATTGCATCCAGAACCGCATGGTTCGCCTGCAGGCGGAAATAATCTTTTTCGGTTGTTACTATCGAGAGGCCTTTCTGCAGGGCCTGCCCGGCGAGACTGCTCATTTTTTTAAGGGGAAAATCCGCGTGGTCGGGAAAAAATACCCGGGAAACAACCTCCATGCAGCTCTCCTGCAATGATGCAACGAAACTTTCCGGCTGCCCGATGCCTGCCAGAGCGATGACTCGTTCCGGCGGAGATGTATCCTCGCCTGCAAACTGTACCGGCTTACCGGGACGAATGCCGGTCCTGACGAGCGGTTTGCCGTATGAACGCAGGCTTTTTTCGAAGCGTGAAGCCGTTTCGGGATCGGAAATCTTGCTGAGGATCAGGAGGTCCGCCCGATCGAGGTTCCTGCGCGGCTCTCTCAGGCGTCCCGCCGGTATCAGCCTTTCCTCAAAGAAGGGTGCAGCGGTATCGATGACGACGATGTCGAGGTCACGATACATCTGCCGGTGCTGAAAGCCGTCGTCGAGTACGAGAACGTCAGGGAGAGTGTCGGCAAACTGTTCAGCAATAAAGCCGGCTCCATGTTTTCTCTTTTCGGCAACCACCACAATGGTTTCAGGATTTTTATGCGCAAGCATGGCGCATTCGTCTCCGGCTTCACGGCTTCCGAGAAATATCTGCCTGCCGTCGGCAACCATCCTGACACCTTTGGTCTTTCTTTTGTAGCCGCGTGAAAGGATGGCCGGTTTCAAGCCTTTCCCTGAGTAATATTTCACCACAAGATCGACCAGAGGGGTTTTGCCGGTTCCTCCCATCGTGATGTTTCCAATCGAGACCACCGGGATCGAGGCTTTATAACGGCCAAGCATGCCAAGGTCGAAAAGGCCGTTTCGAACAGCAATGCCGCTGCCGTAAAGCAGAGCAGCCGGTCCAAGCAGAAGGTGCTGAATGTTATCCATCGGCAAGCTGTTTTGACAGTTGCCGTTCGAACATCTCGAGATCCTTCCTGCTCTTCATTTCAGGGACCTCGATGCGATGAAACGTAACGTTGACCTCGCTGAATGGAAAAGGGATTTCGAACTTGTCCCAGCTTGTAAGCTGTTTCGATCTACTGTACCGTATTGCGGCAAAAATGATCGGGATGTGCTTTTCCGAGGCAAGGCGAAGCGTTCCATATTTAAACGAGTGGCGAGGGCCGCGCGGGCCGTCGGGGGTGATTGCGATGATGCCGTTTTTTTCCAGTTCCGCAAGCATGACGGTTTTTACTTCGCTGCTTCCCTTCGAGCTCGATCCCCGTATCAGGGTGAACCCGAGTTTTTCAAGCGTTTGTGAGAGGATTTCCCCGTCTTGGGAGAGACTCACAACCGCGTGGATCTCCCGTTTCGGAAAAAGCTGTTGAGCGAGCAGCCAGCCATAAACCATTTTCCCGTGCCAGAAGGCGAAAATACACTTTTCAGGTGCTGCGCCGGCCTGAAAAGGAGTGTTTGCAAGGGTAATCCTGAGCGTTGCTCTGAGGGCTCTGAGCGTTCCGGGCAGCAGGATTCCGGAGAGAACCGGGAGTAATGACATACAATCTGGAAATTGCTGGTTTGCATGGCGGCACCTGTCCTGTATCCAGGTGAGCCGGGATACAGGACTATCAGCAATGTACCAAGTCTTGTTCTATTTTTCGACCCTGCAGTTTTTCCCGGCCCGCATGATCTCTGAGACCATGCGCCTGGCTGTGTAAGCAGCGTACCGGGTTCAGCCGCCCGGCAATTACATGCAGGGGATTTTTTTGTTTGTTTTTTTGCATGCCTGCGTTATATAGTTGGGTTGTGTTAATTCGTGAATATGCAAACCATTTATCATGAAGGTCCTGATTGTAGGCGGGGGAGGCAGGGAACATGCGCTCGCCTGGGCTGTGGCTCGCAGTGAAAAAGTGTCAAAAATATATGTTGCCCCGGGGAACGGGGGAACGGCCATGATGGGCGGCAAGATCGAAAACATAGCTCTCAAGGCCACCGATGTTGACGGGTTGTTGCAATTCGCTCATGATGTGTCGGTCGATCTGACTGTGGTTGGCCCGGAGCAGCCGCTCGAAGCAGGTATCGTGGACCGGTTTTCTGATTCGGGCAAAAAAATATTCGGACCGACCAGAGAAGCGGCTCAGCTTGAAACCAGCAAGGTTTTTGCAAAAGATTTCATGCGCCGCAACGCTATCCCCACGGCATCCTTCGAAGTATTCAGGGATCATGGTTCCGCAAAAGATTTTCTTGAAAGTACAACCGCTTTTCCCCAGGTTATAAAAGCAAGCGGTCTTGCCGCTGGAAAAGGGGTGATTGTTGCCGAAAACGTTGAAGAGGCACTGCTGGCAATCGACGATCTGTTTGAAAAGAGGATTTTCGGTAACGCGGCAGACGAGGTCGTTATCGAATCGTTTCTCACGGGCGAGGAGGCAAGCATATTTGTGGTGACCGACGGTTCCGACTACCGTTTCTTTCTGCCTTCGCAGGACCACAAGCGTATCGGGGAAGGCGATACGGGTAAAAATACGGGCGGGATGGGAGCGTATGCTCCTGCCCCGCTGGTGGACGAAGCGGTGCTTGAAAAAGTCGAGCAGCGTATCGTTATCCCGACCCTCGAGGGTATGCGCAGGGAAGGCATCCCCTATACAGGTTTTCTGTATATCGGACTCATGATCGAGAACGGCGAGCCTTCGGTTGTCGAGTATAACGCCCGTCTTGGCGATCCCGAAGCCCAGGTTGTGCTGCCGCTCCTCGACAGCGATCTGGTCGGTATCATCGAAGCGAGCCTGAACGGAACGCTCGGTGAGGCTGCTTTCTGGATGAAAGAGGGTTCTGCAACCACCGTGGTTCTGGCTTCGGAAGGCTATCCCGGGAGTTATGAAACCGGCAGGGAAATAACGATCGGGCCGGTACTGGAAGATATGGATGACGTACTGCTTTTTCATGCCGGTACGTCGTTTGACGGCCGGAAATTAACGACATCAGGCGGAAGGGTTCTTTCGGTAACCGCTGAAGGGAGTTCCCTCAGGGAAAGTATCGATCTTGCTTACAATGCTGTCGGTTATGTTTCATTTGATGGTCTGTACTACCGCCGCGATATCGGGGCTAAAGCGCTTTCTTGAAATAGTGTGAGAAATTTGGAACGTTTCAATACAGGATGCATTTACGCCGTCGTCAGTTCGAAATAATACAGGAACATGCCTTGAGTGATATACCGTTTGAATGCTGCGGTCTTCTTGCAGGAACAAGAGAGAGGGATCACAAGGGAGAATATGAGAATAAGGTGTATGAAATCGCTCCTTGCAAGAATGTGCTCTACAGCGGCAAGGAACACGGTTTTGAAATATCTTTTTCCGAATACCTCGATGTTGAGCGGGAGGCCATGAATCTCGGGCTTGAGATTGTCGGATCGTACCATTCCCATATCGGCACGGCGGC
Source organism: Chlorobium sp. (assembly GCA_028278005.1). GTDB lineage: Bacteria > Bacteroidota > Chlorobiia > Chlorobiales > Chlorobiaceae > Prosthecochloris. The sequence continues at coordinate 3,556 of JANQFD010000056.1, forward strand.
CATTCCCTCGAACAACGATATCGACTTTGCCAGGCCGGGACACTCCATGATCATCATTTCGGTTCAGAACATGCAGCCTTCAGCCGTTACGTCCTGGTATCGTCGCGAAGAGGGGGGATTTCATCAGGAGCCAATACGGATAATTGAGTAGCCACATTTTTTTTTACATTACCATCGTTATCGTTTAAAAAGCTAAACCGGGAAAAAGTGCCAAAGCGGAAAGATATCAAATCGATTTTAGTCATTGGTGCCGGGCCGATTGTCATCGGGCAGGCATGTGAGTTTGATTACTCCGGTACGCAGGCTTGCCGTGCCCTGAAAGATGACGGTTACAGGGTTGTTCTTGTCAACAGCAATCCGGCGACAATCATGACGGACATAGAGTTCGCCGATAGTACTTACATAGAACCGATTACCCCCGAATATGTCCGGAAAATAATCGAGAAAGAAAAACCCGATGCGCTTTTGCCGACAATGGGAGGGCAGACAGCGTTGAACACTGCCGTAAGCCTTGCTGAAAGCGGTGTACTGGAACGGAACGGTGTCGAACTTATCGGTGCAAAACTGAGGGCCATACGAAAAGCCGAGAACCGGGAGTTCTTCAGCGATGCCATGAAGAAGCTCGGTCTCGGGATGGCCAAGGGTTTTTTTGTGCGAAATGAGAAGGAGGCAAAGGAGGCGCTCGAAGATATAGGGCTTCCGATTGTGATCCGGCCTTCATTTACCCTTGGCGGAACCGGGGGCGGCTTTGCCGAAACAAAGGCCGATTACTATGATGCTGTGAGACGCGGTATTGCCGAGAGCCCGATCGGCGAAGTTCTTGTCGAGGAGTGCCTGTTGGGCTGGAAAGAGTTTGAACTTGAAGTTATCCGTGATCTTGCCGACAACGTAATCATTGTCTGTTCTATCGAAAATGTTGACCCGATGGGGGTTCACACGGGTGACAGCATTACCGTGGCCCCGGCCCAGACGCTTTCCGATCGTCAGTACCAGACATTGAGAGATGCATCGATTAAAATAATTCGTGAAATAGGTGTTGAAACAGGGGGCAGCAACATCCAGTTTGCAATCAATCCGGAAAACGGCAGGGTGGTCGTTATCGAAATGAACCCGAGGGTATCACGCAGCTCCGCACTTGCTTCCAAGGCCACCGGGTTTCCGATTGCCAAAGTTGCCGCGAAGCTTGCGGTCGGTTATACCCTCGATGAGATTCAAAATGATATTACCAAATCAACCCCTGCAAGCTTTGAACCGGTTATCGACTACTGTGTCGTGAAAGTTCCGCGGTGGGATTTCGAGAAGTTTAAAAATGTTGATTCCAAGCTCGGCGTACAGATGAAGTCTGTGGGAGAGGTTATGGCATTCGGGAGAAATTTCCGCGAAGCCCTTCAGAAATCCCTGCGGGGGCTTGAGATCGGTCGTGCCGGTCTTGGCTGTGACGGAAAGGATATCATGAATGTCGTCGGCATGACCAAGCAGCAGAAAAAGTTTGCCAAGGAAGACCTTCTTGAAAAAATAAAGGTGCCCAAGGCGGATCGGATGTTCTATCTTCGTTATGCCTTTCAGGCCGGTGCGACCATTGAGGAGATACATCAGTCTACCGGTATAGATCCCTGGTTCCTGGACAATATACGTCAGATTGTCGATTTCGAGGAAGAATTGAGAGTACTTGCCGATACCCCTCCTGCTTCATGATTACGGACACCTATCTCACAAGGATTCTTGAGCAGAAAGCAAACGAGGTAGCTGTCTTGAAACAGCAGTCTCCCTCGTCCCGCTACCGTGACATGGAAGCGGGGCTGCCCCCGACACGAGGTTTCAGGGCAGCCTTGCAATCCGGGCAGGGAGATATCCGTCTGATTGCCGAGATCAAAAAAGCCTCCCCTTCCCGAGGGGTCATGGTGGAAGATTTCAGACCGCATGATATAGCGCGCCGTTACGCAGAAATAGGGGCTGCCGCTTTTTCCGTTTTAACCGACCGGAACTTCTTTCAGGGGGCGAATGAGTACCTGCAGCAGGTGAGCAATGCTTTTGATCTTCCTGTACTTCGAAAGGATTTCATTATCGACGAGTCGCAGATCTATGAAGCCCGGCTCATTGGGGCCGATGCGCTGCTTCTCATCGTTGCAGCACTCGATGCCCCGAAACTCCGGGACTTTCTGCAGCTTGCCGGGAGTGTAGGTCTCGATGTACTTGTCGAGGTGCATGATCACGCAGAACTGGATTGCGCCCTCGAAGCCGGAGCATCCGTTGTCGGGGTCAACAACCGCAATCTCAAGGATTTCACCGTTTCCCTTGAAACAGCTCTTCGTCTCAGGCAGCTCATACCGGACGGGATTGTTTCGGTAGCGGAAAGCGGTCTCAAGCGTGCATCGGATGTAACCATGATGCAGGAGGCTTCATTCGATGCCGTGCTGATCGGCGAGGGCCTGCTCGGAACGGAACTCCAGCGTTTTACCTGGAAGCGGACCTGATCCTCGCCGCGGCTTCCGCCGGGTTTTCCGCCTTGAAGAATGCCGTGCCGGCAATCAGGGCATCCGCACCGGCTGATACAAGATCCTGCGCATTGTCAACCGTTACCCCTCCGTCAACTGCAATAACCATTTCCGGATTGAGGCTGTTACGCATGTCGTGAAGCTGCTTCACCTTGCCAAGAGAGGATGGAATGAACTTCTGGCCTCCGAATCCAGGGTTGACCGACATAAGCAGAACAAGATCGAGATCGGGTAATATCGATTCGAGTGTCCCGACAGGGGTTGCAGGATTTATGGAAACCCCGGCCTTCGCTCCGAGACTTTTAATGAGCTGGATGCTCCTGTGAAGATGGGCGCAGGTTTCCTGATGTACCGTTATCTGGTGAGACCCCGCGTTTATGAAATCGGGAATGTACGTGTCGGGATCGGAAATCATCAGGTGTGTGTCTATAGTTATGCTCGAACACTGTGCGATTGCCTTCACGATAAAAGGGCCGAACGTGATATTCGGCACGAAATGTCCATCCATGACATCGCAATGGAGCCAGTCTGCACCGGCTTTTTCAGCAATTGCAACAGATTCTGCGAGTTTTGTGAAGTCCGCCGAGAGAATGGACGGGGCAAGGAGTGTGGATGTTTGCTGCATGTTGGTGATGATAACTGATAAAATGTTGCTGAACAGTAGGTATTAAAATGCTTCGCCAATTCCAAAATTGAAGGTAAAGTCACCGATGTTCCAGTTGGAAATCTGCCAGGGCTTTGTTTGAGAAGGGTCATACAGCTTGTAACCGAAATCAAAACGGAAGGGTCCGATAGGTGAGCCTATACGCAAGCCGATGCCGGCATCCCATGCGATATCTGTAAGAAGAGATTCAAGGGTCAGTCCGTATGGCCCGTTTCTGTCCCAGATATTTCCCACGTCGGTAAAAAAGGCGATGCCTGAAGGCTGGCCGAAAAGCTTGAAGAACTTCAGGCGATATTCCAGATTGCTTTCGATTTTAATATCCGCGCCCAGAGTGGCAGCGGCTTCGCTTTTGTTGCCCCCGGGGCCCAATGTATTAAAAAGCCAGCCCCTCATACTGTTCGGTCCGCCGGCATAGAAGCGGCGCTCGTCAGGTGTGGCATCGGCTTTTCCATATGGCGTCATCGCTCCGAGAAAGACCCTTCCGGCAAGCTGTTGCTGTTCGCTGAAATCTTTCGTGAAGGTAAACTGGCCGCTTGCCTTGAAAAATTGGGAATAGGGGGTGCCTAAAATCTGCGGATCGTTATCCGTGAACCCGTTATAACTTCGGGTGTCGAGATATTTGTCTATAAGGTAAACAAGCCCTCCAACCTCTTCAAGGCTGACGTTCCAGGTATATGTTGTTTTTCGTGTTGGATCATTACGGTTGGAGTAGTGATACTGCAGGCGGAATGTCTGGTTCAGGTTGGTTTGCAGGAGGCTGTCCAGACTGTTGTCCACGGCAACTGCATCGAGAGGATCGACACCGATATTGTCGGCCAGGTCGGTTTTGAAGAGCTGTTTGAATCCTTCGAGGGAGTCTTTCTTGACCAGCTCGAGCTCGAAGAAATCAAAATGTATGCGCGATTTTTTTGTGAGTTGCGCATTATAGGTCGCACGGAGCAGCCCTTTCTGATTGTCAAGCAGGATAGGCAAACGTGAGCGAGAGTACTCGAGGGTTCCCGTGAAAGTGTTTCCCGGATTTTTCAGTTCAGGGACGGCAAGGTTTGCCGAAATGCCGAACTCATAAGGGCGGTATTTCGAGTACAGGCTTTCATCGAGGTTCTTGAGCAGCTCGTTCTCGTCACTGATCTGCATACCGAAATCTGTCGATACTTTAAAGTTTTTGGCTCCACCGAACAGGTTCCTGTTTTCATATCCCAGCGATGATCCGACGAAATAGCTTCCATAACGGTTATCCATGAAGATTTTCGGTTCGATCAGGTGTTTCGGTTTCGGCTCGAGGTGGATCGAGGTGTGCAGCTTGTCCAGGATGACCGAATCCTTTCGGATGAAGATGGAAGAGAAGACATTGGTCGAGCCGAAATTCCGCAACGTTTTACGCTGCAGTGATTGACGTGTTGTGTCACCAGGCCGGTAAGCGGTATAACTCGAGATCAGGCCGGATGAAATTTTCTGATCACCATGTATGGTAATGCCGATGCCATCCTTGCGGATTTTTCGGGAAAGGGGCTGCTCCTGATCATCGCCGGCGAGCGGATTGTGAACAACTACCTCGACCGGGCCGTACGAGAGCATTTCCGGTAGTCTGACATCGACAAGGATGCCGGCAAGGACACCTGTGGTGTCGACGGTAATCCGTATGCTGTCTTCTTGCATGAACGAGTAGCCGTACTCTTTAAAGAAGTCAACCGTTCGGTTTCTTTCTTCGATGATATGATCAACCGTGAAAACCGAGTCCTGTTTGAGTCTGCTCTCGTGCAGGTATTTTTTTTTAAGCTCGTCACTGATCTCATGAATCCCTTCGTAGCGAACGGTGTCGATCGTTGCCGGAAGGTTTTCCTGAATATGTATGGCGAGAGTGATTTTCTTTTTGTCGTCGGGGCTTGTGGAGGAAGTATCGATAACGGCATGAAAAAACCCCCTGAAGGTGTAGAGCTTTTTAATCAGCGCAATATCCCGATCGAACTCTTTCTGGTTGAAAACGTCCTTTGAGGTGGACATTACTTCCAGGATTTCCTCTTTGCTGATGGCCCTGTTGCCTGTTATGGATATTTTTTTTACGCGGACAGGTTCTTCAGTCTCGGAAGAAGCATCTTTCTGGGCTATGCACAATCGCGAGGATAAAGGAGGGGTGATGAGTACAACTATCAGAAAGGCCGTGCAAAGCCGGATGATTGTTCTATGTAAATAAGACACACGTGCCGTGTTGATCTCCTAATTTATAGGCTCTTCATCTCCGTAGCAGAAATCTTCGTCAGTTGGATAATCAGGCCAGATTTCCTCAAGGCTTTCATACAGTTCGTCGCTCTCTGGCAGATCGGTAAGGTTGTCAATAACAGCCTGGGGGGCGCCTGTACGGTTGGCGAAATCAATCAACTCATCTTTTGTAGCAGGCCATGGTGCATCGGCAATATATCTTGCAAGATCCAGGTTCCAGAACATATAGTTGTAAGCGTTAATTCAGATTTATGAGCTGCTGTCGTTATGGATTGTTGCAGGTTTAGCCGTCAGATAGCTATCCGGGGTATAGCTGTTGTAAAAATATGCCGATGGATTTATTTTCCGCTTGTTTTTGTGTATCTCGTAGTGCAGGTGGGGCCCGGTAGAAACGCCTGTATTACCGGAAAGTGCTATAACGTCCCCGCGTTTTACACGCTGGCCGGCTTTGACGAGCGATTTCGACAGATGTGCATAAACGGTTCTGTAGCCGTAGCCATGGTCAATGATAACCTTTTTGCCATAGCCGTAATTATAACCGGTATAGTGGACGATCCCGTCTCCGGGCGCATAAACCTTTGTGCCGACCGGTGCGGAAAAATCAATACCGTCATGGTGCACATGTCTTTTGTATATGGGGTGCAGCCGCATCCCGAAAGTGCTGGTGACAGGTCCGTTTATAGGTTTCAGTGAGGGGATGCAGGCGAACAGTGCCTGATTTTTTATCCAGGTGTCCTCGATTTTTTTGTGGCTTTCCTTTTGCTGTTCGATTTTAAGACTGAGTTGCTCGATCTTTTTGTCAGTCATTGCCAGAAAATGAGCCGACGACTCCGGATTTCCGAAAAATGTGATCGAACGGCGTCCTCCGGTTCCCATGTTGTTTTCTTCTTCCGAAACCACGGGAAGATTCACCGCAAGCCGCAAATGATTGTCGGATCTGGAGAGTGAGGCCAGCTCTTTTTCGAGCCGGTCAATCTTTTTCTGTAGTGATTGGAGAGATGAATTGCCGTTGGAGGAAAGATTGGAAGCCGTTGCGGGCGCAAGGCTGAAGAGCCCGAAAAAAGCCGCTGCCGATACGGTTGATACAAGACAAATACCTGCAAGCATGAGCACCAGGATATTCAGCGGCAAAAACCTGCCGTCTTCTGTGAGATAGTAGAAGCGTTTCCTGGAAAACATCTGTTTCCTAATTCTTGTAATATGCAGGGATTTTGTTCACGAACTCCGAAAATATAAAAAAAGTTTTCAGTTCAACAATAAAACCCTCTTTTCTCAGTGGGCGTCCAGCCAGTTTTTTCCGGTGCCGATCTCGACTTCCACGGGCACGGTTGTAAGACCGCATAGTTCGGCAGCCTTGCGCATGCAATCGACCGCTATGTCTGCAAGGAGCTCTTTTTCCTGTTCGGTTGTTTCGAAAACCAGTTCGTCGTGTACCTGAAGCAGCATTGTGGATTGCATCCTGTTCTTTTTAATTGCTTTTGCAGTCAGGCTCATTGCACACTTGATAATGTCGGCGGCCGTTCCCTGGATAGGAGTGTTCATTGCAGCCCTTTCAGCGGCCATCCGGATATTTCTGTTTCTGCTGCTTAGATTATCGATATATCTCCGGCGTCCTATCAGCGTTGTGACATAGCCTTTTTCAGCCGCATCGCTTATGATTTTCTGAAGAACGTCGAACAATCCGGGGAATTTCAACTTGTAGGTTTCAATGATTGCCTTTGCTTCTTTCTGCGGTATCCCGAGTCTTTGAGCCAGTCCAAAAGGCTGAATGCCGTACAGAACGCCGAAATTAACCTCTTTGGCTTTTCGCCTCATATCGTCGGTTATGTTTTCCGTCCCGAAGATAGTTCCGGCGGTTGCTGCGTGAATATCCTCGCTGTTTTTGAACGCATCGATGAGCCGGGGGTCTTGTGATATTTCGGCTGCAATGCGTAGTTCTATTTGTGAATAGTCGGCGGAAACCAGGTAATTGTCGGCAGCAGAAGGTACGAATGCTTTACGGATTTCCCGGCCAAGAGGGGTGCGGATCGGGATATTCTGCAGGTTGGGATTCGAGGACGACAGCCTGCCGGTTGCTGCAATGTGCTGATTGAATGATGTATGCAGTTTTCCTGTTTTCGAACAAAGCATTCTCGGAAGGGCCTCGATATAGGTGTTCTTCAGTTTCTGCAGACTTCGGTACTCAAGGATATCCCGTGCGACCGGGTGAATCTGTGCAAGATCCTCAAGAACCCTGACATCGGTTGAATAGCCTGTTTTCGTGGTCTTTTTGGCAGGCAGACCGAGAACTTCGAAAAGGATAGCACCCAGCTGTTTCGGTGAATCAATATTAAAACTCGTCCCGGCGGTTTCATGGATCCTTTCTGTGAGATCTGCGATCTGGCGATTAACGGTTTTGGCAATTCGCTGCAGCTGCCCGGTGTCAAGAGATATTCCGCTGAACTCCATATCTGCAAGCACTTCGATAAGCGGAAATTCTATGGTTCGGCAGAGACGGTCGAGCTCTTTGTTTTCTCCGAGTATCTTGCTGAGTGCTTGTTGAAGACGAAAAGCCACATCTGCATCCTGACAGGCATAGGCGGTGAGTTTATCGAGCGGAACCTCCCGGATTGGTATGGCTTTTTTCCCGGTACCGGTCAGTTCGCTGTAGGTTGTGGTACGATATCCAAGGTGGCGGTCGGCAAGATCGTCGAGGTTATGTTTGTCTTCCGGATCGATGACATAACTTGCGAGCATGGTATCGAACCCTACAGGGGCCAGCCGCACGCCGTAATTTTTAAGCACAAGCATGTCATATTTCAGGTTCTGCCCTGTTTTTTCGATAGCAGGGTTTTCAAGTACCCCCTGTATTATGCCGAGTGCCGTTTCAGGCTTGAGGCCGTTTTCCGAGCAGTAAATAAAGTAGGCTTCCCCCGGTTTCCAGCTGAACGATATGCCGACAAGCTCGGCCTCAAGCGTGTTAAGGCTGGTTGTTTCGGTATCGATGGAAAATCCGGTCAGTCCGGAAAGTTTTTTTTCGAGTTTACGCACGCCGTCCTCATCGTCAATGCAGTGATAGACGACACCATCGGGAATCTTCGCAGCGGATTCGTGAGCATTTTCCCTATTGTGTCCGGGAACGTGTGTGCCCGGAAATATCTGTGGAATTCTTGCCGAGACGCTTTTCATTTCCAGACTGTCGAGCAGGTTGAACAATACCGGCCCGTCAGGTTCTTCGGATTCGAGATCGGTGAGTGTCGTGCCAAGGGGCAGGTCGGTCCTGATCGTAACGAGATCACGGATCAGTTTCCGGCTGTTCTTGAACTCTTCCAGGCTTTTACGCGATCTGGGAGGGAGTTCGTCAAGATGTTGCAGGATGGCTTCGAGACTGCCGTAGGTATTGAGGAGCTTTGAGGCTGTTTTCGGGCCGATCCCTTTGGCGCCCGGGATATTGTCCGAACTGTCCCCGGCAAGGGTTAAAAAATCGATGAAAAGTTCCGGAGAAACACCGAACTGTTCCAGTATTTCTTTCCGGCCTACAATTTCCAGTTCATTCTGTTTTTTGCCTGGCTTGAGAATCTTTACGCCGTCATGAACAAGCTGTGCGAGGTCCTTGTCGGGCGTGACAATGTAAACCATGCAGTGCTTCTCGAATTGTCTTGCCGCGCTGCCTATCAGGTCGTCGGCTTCATAACCGGGCTGCTTGAGGACAGGAATCCGCATTGCTTCTACAAGCCTGAAAATATAATCCAGTTGTGCAATAAGATCTTCGGGCGGCTCCGGACGGTTTGCCTTGTAGGGTTCGAAGAGTTCATGCCGAAATGTTTTCTCGGCACTGTCGAAAGCAACCGCGAGATATTCCGGCTTGTAGGTTTCATGGATTTTAAGCAGCGTTGCGAGAAATCCGTAAACAGCCCCTGTGGGAATGCCTTCTTTGGTCGCCATTCCGGTTCTCTGCAGGGCAAAAAACGAGCGGTAAACCAGCGCCATGCCATCGAGCAGAAAGAGGGACGGTTTTTTCCCCTTGCCAGTGGGCATCTCTCTCTCTGAAGCGGTGCTCATATCGAATGTCAGTTGAAATTGACCGGTCTCATGCAATGATGCCATAACTGCCCAGGACTTTAACCATCGTTGCAAATTCCCTGAGATGTGTCAGGGCGTTACGTATGTTCGGGTCGTTTTCGTCACCGGTGAAATCCACGTAGAAAAAATACTCGAAAGCTTTCATCCTCGATGGTCTGGATTCGATTTTTGTCATATCGATTTCACGCAATGCAAACGTCGCCATTGCCTTGAAAAGAGAGCCCTGTTCATTGGGCAAAGTAAACACAATCGACGTTTTCTGCCGGCTGGTATCCGGTTTTGTCTTCAGGTCGAGACCGGCGGTGTGTTCTTCATGGGCGATGCAGAAAAAACGGGTGATGTTCCACTCTTCGTCGGCAAGGTTTTCCCTGAAAACTCTCAGGCCGTAAAGTTCGCCGGCCCTTTTGGAGGCAATTGCAAAGTGAGCAGGGTTCCCCTCGGCAGCAATGATTTTGGCGCTGCCGGCAGTGTCATACGCTACTTCAGGTTTGAGATTTTTGTGGACGGAGAAGAAGTTTCTGCATTGTGAGAGTGCCTGGGGATGGGACAGTACCTTGTCGCCGGCATCCTCCGAAGCTTCCGGCAGACCAAGCAGGCAATGCTCTACTTTTACAAAGGTTTCAGCAACAATCCGAACCGGATGCTGCATCAGCAGATCGTAGTTGTGATGGATACTGCCCCCCAGAGAGTTCTCGATGGGAATAACGGCACAGGAGACCGTGCGATGCTCAACCGCATGGAATGCCTCGTCGAACGTCTCGAATGGCGAAGGATCACCGAAGCGCAGCGCAGCAATCTCACTGTATGCTCCAGGTTCGCCCTGATATGCGACCAACCGGTTTGTCATTATTTTTTCTTGTGATTAATTTAATTATAACACACTTTGAATTGGTGTATGTAAATAAAATACATCTATTCTATTATCGCTTAAATTGAGCATCCCGACAAGTCGGGGCGCTCAGTTTAGGCATCATTAACAGCGGTTCCTCACACGGGCCGGGTCGGCACTTGGCACTTCAGCTTGACAGGTAATGTATGAGCGTCCGCTTTTGGTGCCCGTTCTCTTTACAAATAGTGATTTTTATTATGTCTGGACACAGTAAGTGGTCAACGATCAAAAGGAAAAAGGCTGCAACAGACCAGAAACGAGGCAATTTGTTCACAAAACTGGTTCGTGAGATAACCATAGCAGCAAAAACAGGAGGAGGAGATCCTGCCGGTAATCCCAGGCTGCGCCTGGCTATTGATACAGCAAAGGCGAATTCCATGCCCCATGAAAATATACAGCGGGCGATCAAAAAAGGTACCGGGGAACTCGAGGGGGTTATCTATGAGGAGATAACCTACGAGGGTTACGGTCCGGGAGGCATAGCGATCATCGTAGAGACGGCAACCGATAACCGCAACAGGACAGTTGCCGATGTTCGCCACGCCATGAACCGTCATAATGGTTCACTTGGTGAAAACGGCAGTGTGAGCTGGATGTTTCAAAGGAAAGGAAGCATTGACATCCCAAAGGGCTCGGTGAGTGAGGACCGGTTAATGGAGGTTCTCATAGAGGCAGGTCTTGAAGAGCTTGATGCCGATGATGAGCATTACTTCAATGTGATTGTCGATGTAAAGGATCTCGAAACGGCCAAACAGGCTCTGGCCGATGCCGGTGTTGCTTACGAAAATGCAAAGACAGACATGATTCCCGGAAATTTCGTCGAACCGGAACCGAATGATGTTGTCAAGGCCATGAAGCTTATAGACGCTCTTGAAAACTGTGACGACGTTCAGGCTGTCTACAGCAATCTCGAGATCAGTGAGCAGGCAATGGACGGTCTTGATTCCTGAAGATAGCGACGGTGATGACCTGTATTTTCCGACTATGGGTCATCTGGGTTACAGTCAGGTAGGCTTGAACAATCGGTCAATTCAGGATTATGATCGTTATAGGGGTTGATCCGGGAAGTGTTAGAACCGGTTACGGCATCGTTACCCGTAAGGGGGAGCACTTTTCGCTTGTTTCCTGCGGAGTTATCAGGCTCAGTTCAAAATGGAGCATTCCGGAGAGGATCAAGATCATCTATGACGAGCTCGAAGGACTGATTTCCCTGAACCAGCCGGCAAGGCTGGCTCTGGAGACAGCGTATGTAAACCGGAATGCACAGTCGGCACTGAAGCTGGGGCAGGTCAGGGGAGCGGTCGTGGCACTTGCGATGAACAACGGGCTTACGCTGCGCGAATATGCACCCCGTGAGGTAAAGCAGATACTGACCGGCAGGGGAGGAGCCAGCAAAGAGCAGGTGGCATATATGGCAAAACATTTTCTCAAAATTGCCGGACCGGTGAAGCCGCATGATATCACCGATGCGCTCGGAATCGCTCTTTGTGATCTGTTACGTGAAAGCGCTCTATCCTTTCCCGGGAAAAAAAGCAGCGTGCCGTCATCCGCAAAAAACGCCTGGACGGAATATGTAAAGGCAAATGCCCATCGGTTGGTGTAGAGAAAAAAGTTTAGTTAAACAATAGCAGTGAAAGGTCATATCGTTAATCTGCCGAATTCTTTGAGTCTGCTCAGAATTCTGCTCATTCCTTTTTTTATCTACTACTTCGATAAAGGGGATATATGGATCGCAAACACGATCCTTGTCGTTGCTGTTTTAACCGACTGGTTTGACGGACAGGCGGCACGCTGGACCAATGAAGTGTCGGATATGGGCAAGATTCTTGATCCGCTTGCAGACAAGCTGTGCCTTGCAGTCGTTGCCGTTTACTTCATGGTTATAGGGGAACTGCCTGTATGGTTCGTGTTTTTTGTCGTAGCTAGGGATCTGGTGATTTTTCTCGGGGCGGCTTATGTAAAACATCACCATCAGGTGATTACAACATCTCTCTGGCCTGGTAAATGGGCGGTTGGTTTTGTGTCCGTGATGTTTTTCAGTATGGTTTGGCCCCACCCTTTTTTTGACCGGTACCCTGTCCAGGAGATTTTCATGTATCTCTCCGTTATTATGCTGCTTGTTTCCTTCGTGCAGTACCTCGTGAGGTTCTACCGTATCCGCAACGGCCTTGAATCAGGCCTGTAAGCGGAATGCGCCGGGTCGAGCCTGCAGTCTTTTCGTCAATCGTTCTTTTCCACGACGGTCGCCATGAGCGACGCTTCACAGACGAGTTCGCCCCGGACATAGGCTTTCGCATCGAATTTGCAGACACTCCGTCGTCGGCTTGTCATGATCGCCTCGATCACCAGTGTGTCTCCGGGGATCACGGGCTTTCGGAACCGCGCTTTGTCGATTCCCATAAAATATACCTGCATTTCGCCAATATTATCGTTCCCGTTCAGCATCATGATGCCTCCTGTCTGTGCCATGGCTTCAACGATAAGCACTCCGGGCATAATCGGATTGCCGGGGAAATGGCCCTGAAAAAATTCCTCGTTCATGGTCACATTCTTTATGGATACGATTTTCTCGTCGAGTTTGAATTCAACGATTTTGTCGATCAGAAGAAACGGGTAACGATGAGGAAGAATTCTCTGGATGGCATTGATGTCGAAAATGACACTGGATTTTTTTTCGTGCTGAAACTGGCGGGCAAGTTCGTTCCGGTCAGCGTATTTTTTCAGGAGTTTGACAAACTCGACATTTGAAGCATGGCCGGGTCTGGCGGCAAGGATCTGAGCCTTCAGAGGCAGTCCCAGCAGCGCCAGATCACCAATGAGATCAAGCAGTTTGTGTCTCGCGGGTTCGTTTTTGAACCGCAGCTCCCTGTTGTTGAGGATGCCGTTTTTACCAAGGACCAGCTGAGAGTTGTCAACACCTATTTTTTCCGCAAGTTTTGACAACTCGCTGTCGGACATCTTTTTGTCGACAATGACAATGGCATTTTCAAGGTCCCCGCCTTTAATGATGCCTATGTTTGCAAGTTCTTCGACTTCACTTAAAAAACAGAACGTCCGGCAGGGGGCGAAATCCTGCAGGAACTCTTTTTCAAGATCGAATAATCCGGAATGCTGCGATCCGAGGGCGGGATTCTTGTAGTCAACCATGACGGTGGACCTGAATCCGTCAAGAGGAAGCGCAACGATATCAACATTTTTTTCGGGATCGTGAAACTCGATGGTTTCATCGATAACAAGGTAGTTTTTAGGTTCCTCCTGTTTCACAAAACCGGCAGAAAAAAGCGCTTCGGTAAAGTGCATAGAGCTGCCGTCCATCACCGGAGGTTCGGGCCCGTCCATTTCAATCCTGCAGTTGTCGATCTGCAGCCCATAGAGCGCGGCGAGCACATGCTCCGTCGTATGTACCTTGTTATTTTCGAATTCAATGGTTGTCCCGCGGCATACATCGACGACATTGTCTATTACAGCGGGTATTTCAGGGCAGTTTTCAATATCGGTTCTTACAAACCGGTAACCGTAATTGACCGGTGCCGGCTTGAAGGTTATCATGCATGCCTGACCGGTATGCAGACCGGTACCCTGGAGGGAAACTTCTTTTCCGAGTGTTCTCTGATGAATCAGCATCTCCTGACTGTTGCTCCGGCTGGAAGGTCGGACCGGAAATATGTGAACGAATTAGAATGCCAAAAAACGGGCAACCTGAAACATCGCCTGTTTCAGGTGCCCGAATATGGCCCCCCTAAGATAACAAAGCTACGCAACCATTCAAATATTCAGGAGAGAGGGCAGGTTGGAACACCTTACAGATGTTCCTGAAAATGTTTCTGAGCCATGTCGAGAAGAAGCGGATGTGTGGCAGGATTGCCCGCAACAATGCTGTGGTGTGCAGCGACGTCTGAGCTCCCGCTGAAACCGGTCACGATACCGCCTGCTTCCCTTACAAGAAGCACCCCGGCGGAATAATCCCAGGGAAAAAGCTTGTATTCCCAGAACCCGTCAAACCGGCCGCATGCGGTATAGGCAAGATCGATCGCGGCGGACCCTGCCCTGCGGATTCCGGCCGAGTCGTGAATGACGTCCCTGAGCATCGATACATATGATTCAAGGTAGTGGTACTCCTTGAAGGGAATGCCGGTAGCTATGAGCAAATGTTCAGGATCATGACGCTTCGACACATGAATGGGATTCCCGTTGAGAAATGCACCCTTGCCTTTTTCTGCGGTGAAAAGCTCATCGAGAACAGGCTGATAGACAACACCGCCAACGAGTTCGTTACCTGCATCACAGAGTGCAATACTGACTGAAAAAACAGGAAAAGAGTGGATAAAATTAAGTGTGCCGTCAAGCGGGTCGACGATCCATTTTCTTCCTGTAGAACCGTTTGCGGCACTCCCTTCCTCACAGAGCATGCTGTCTTCGGGGAATGCGGTGGTAATGGCTGATGCGATGCTTTCTTCACAAGCCTTGTCGACTTCCGTAACAAAATCCTTGTACTCCTTGGGATGTATGTCTGTCTGGTCGAGTTCCCCGAACTTGTGGAGAGCTATGTGTCCGGCATCTTTTGCCGCTCGTACGGCAGTATCAAGCTCCTTGCTCATACTGTGCTTTTTCCATTGTTGCTTTGTTCCTTGATCTGACGGGTTGAAATATACGGTATGTCATGGCTATTATCGAATATCCGCGTCATGGTTTATGCGAGTACCACTTCTTTCAATCGAAGAAACTTATTCCGCTATTTTATGTTGTACTATGAAACCGCTTTGATCGGCATCATTGTGTAACCATCAAACAAATCCTCACATGAATGTAAATCCAGTAGTTCTTGTCGCCTGCATTGCCCTTTGTATGCTTGTTGGTTTTGCAGGCAGCGTGTTTACACCGGAGCAGGGATCGAACTGGTATTATTCGGTGCTTAACAAACCTTCCTGGAACCCTCCAAGCTGGCTTTTCGCTCCTGTATGGACGTTGATTTTTATCCTGATGGGCATTTCTCTTTCACTGGTTCTCAGGGAAGGGGTCGAAAAACCGGTTGTGGCGGCTGCAGTGATTGTTTTCGGCGTTAACCTGTTTCTGAATTTCGGCTGGTCTGCGATGTTCTTCGGTCTGCAGTCGCCATTCTGGGGATATCTGGAAATTATTGCTCTCTGGTTGTCGATCATCCTCTCGATCGTACTCTTTGCGGCTGTCTCCAAAACAGCGGCCTATCTTCTGATACCATACCTGCTTTGGGTAAGCTTTGCATCCTATTTGACATTCACTATATGGAAGTTGAATCCATAATGATGCGCCGGGAACCGGCGATAAGGATTGTAAAATGAAGGAACTGAGGAAATCAAGCCTGATTGCGGCATGGCTGGTAGTTTTGATACTGGCCATACCCGCAATGATAGCTGCCGATAACAGTGCTGCGGCTTACCATGGCAACACGAAAAGCAAGATCTTCCATCGACCCGGTTGCAGGTATTACAACTGTTCCAAATGCACCGCGGTATTTTCGAGCCGTCAAAGCGCCCTTGATAGTGGTTACAGGCCGTGCAAGGTCTGCAAACCTTAGGGCGCCGGTCAAAACGGCTCTTTTGCCCAACCTCTGCGTTCTGTTCACACTTCCGATGCTCACGTATTAAACATACGCTCCGCTTCAGCTTGTGAACACGCCTTGATCTTGAACAAAATACCCGTTTTGAGCGGCGCCCTGTGATGGTCAGCCTCTATTGATGGTTATGAGCGCCCTAAAAAATATTCTCTCCTTTCGGCAGTATCCCGAACCGGTCGATGAAATCCTTCTTCAGCACATCCATAACGGTAACGTCGAAACGCTTGCCGTTTCGGTAGACCAGCTCACGCATTGTTCCCCGGTTCATGAAGCCGCAATTTTCGTACAGTCCTATAGCGTTTTTGTTGTGTGCTTCGACAAGGAGTGCGACGACGTGCAGGTCGATGATGTTAAATGCAAAATCAAGGAGCGTAAGCATGGCGTCCCGGCCGTATCCTTTTCCTCTGAGCGTCGGTTCGAAAATGCAGAACGATCCTATGAAGGCGTGGCGGCTTATCCAGCTTATCGATTCAAGGTTTATGATCCCGATGAGATTCCGGTTTGAGCAGCATTCCTCGATACCGAAAAAGAATTCACTCCGTTCCCTGAAAAGACGGTCCTTTGTTCGAACCAGTTCTACCAGGTCCTGTTGAGAGGAGGGGAGTGGCGACGGCAGGTATTGCCGGAGCTCGTAATTGTTCCAGTGAGGATAAATCTTTTCGGCATCGGCTTCTTCGAGCCTGCGCAGCAATGTATGTTTTCCACTGAACATGGTTTCGGGTTTCAGGATTCCTGTTGTCGCAGTATTACAAGGTTGTTGATAGCGGTTTCCCCGGCTTTTTTCAGGCGTTCCCGTATCCCGGGGTGATCTGTATTCCCTGCTCCTATCGAAATATAATCGCCGTTAATCAGGATATAAAGGCCGCCGTCGGCAATAAATGCTTCTTCACCAATACCTGTAACATCGATTCTGTCTTCGCGGTGCGCTTTCTTGATGGAATGAAAGATATCAGAAGGAGGAACACCGTCAGGGTTCATGAATGCCTGCTGGGTGAGCGCTATCTGAAGGAATGCCGTGGAGTTCTCATCCTGAGGGTTATACATGCAGAGTTTCATGCCGACAACCTGCTGCTCGCTTTTTTCAGCGAGTTTTACCGGTTCACCGATTATTGTTTCCGCATCGGATTTTGTGATGAGCTCACAGGGCTCAAGAAGGGATGTGGCCGATTCACTCTTTCCCTCCGGATCGGCAACACAGCCAAGCATAGCAAGACAGCAACCCAGAACAAGCGAAATGAGAAATTGATGATGTCGCATGAGAAGGACGTTTTGGTGTTCATGCTTCAACAAAATATAAAAAAAGAAGCCGTCCGATGACGGCTTCTTTTCTGCTGTCTTGCAGTGTAAGGAAGTTAATCCTCTTCTTCCTGTCCCCGGAGTTGTTCCAGAACGCCGAAATCTTCAAGCGTGGTGACATCACCCTTGATTTCCTTGGTCGAGGCCAGCTCGCGAAGAAGGCGACGCATGATCTTGCCGCTCCTTGTTTTCGGCAGACCTTTGGCCCATCGTATTTCATCCGGTTTGGCGATGGGGCCGATTTCCTTGGCGACATGGTTGCGGAGTTCTTCGCGGAGTTTCATGTCACCTTCATACTCGTCCTTGAGCGTGACAAATGCGATAAGAGCGTTGCCCTTGATTTCATCGGGTCGGCTGACGACAGCGGCCTCTGCAACCGCTTCGTGGGCGACGAGAGCGCTTTCAACTTCACTGGTGCCGAGGCGGTGGCCGGAAACATTCACGACGTCGTCGACACGGCCCATGATCCAGATATAACCATCCTCATCTTTTCTGGCACCGTCCCCGGTAAAGTACATGTTTTTGAACTCAGACCAGTACGTGTCCTCATACCGTTTGTTGTCACCGTAAATCGTGCGGAGCATCGATGGCCAGGGTTTTTTGATGACCAGGTAGCCGCCTTCGTTTGGTTTGCAGGATTTACCGTCTTTGCGGACTACATCGACCATGATGCCGGGAAGCGGTCGGGTTGCAGTGCCGGGTTTGGTCGGTGTTGCGCCCGGGAGAGGCGAAACAAGTATACCGCCGGTTTCCGTCTGCCACCAGGTATCGACAATCGGACAGTTTTCTTTGCCGATTACCGTATGGTACCACATCCAGGCTTTGGGATTGATCGGTTCACCAACGGTACCGAGGAGTCTCAGGGAACTCAGGTCATGTTTTGTGACCCATTCGTCTCCGGCCCGGATAAACGCGCGAATCGCGGTCGGAGCAGTATAGAGTATCGTGATCTTGTGGCGGTTTATGATATCCCAGAACCGGTCCCACTGGGGGTAGTTGGGAGCGCCTTCATACATCATGATGGTTGCACCGTTAAGCAAAGGACCGTAAACCAGATAACTGTGTCCGGTAATCCAGCCTACATCGGCTGTACACCAGTAAATGTCATCGTCCTTGATATCGAATACGTATTTGAAGGAATTTGCCGCATGGACCATATACCCTCCGGTTGTGTGGAGGATACCTTTCGGTTTGCCGGTTGAACCGCTTGTATAGAGAATGAAAAGAGGATGTTCGGCTTCGACAAACTCTGGCTCGTTGTGGTCGAGGGCAAGTCCCATGAGATCATGCCACCAGTGATCCATGCCGTCGTGCATGTTTACCTCTTCGTTGGTGACTTTCAGGACAATGACGCTGCGGACAGAAGGTGTATTGACGATGGCTTCATCTACTATTTCTTTCAGATTAATGGTTTTGCCGCGTCTCTTTGTCCCGTCCGAGCAGATAATGAGTTTTGCCCTCGAGTCATTGACCCTCTCGGTGATGGCGTGTGCGGAGAAACCGGCAAAGATAACGTTATGAGCTGCGCCGACACGAGCGCATGCAAGAACTGCAATGGCAAGCTCAGGCACCATGCCCATGTAGATGGCGACCCGGTCTCCCGGTTTTACGCCGGCGATTTTCAGGACGTTTGCAAATTTGCTTACCTGGCGGTGCAGTTCTCCGTAGGTAAGAACACGCTGTTCGCCTTCTTCTCCTTCCCAGATAATTGCAGCCTTGTTTTTACGCCAGCTGTTGACATGTCTGTCCACTGCGTTATAGCAGATGTTCGTCGTGCCGCCGCTGAACCATTTTGCATATGGTGTTTTCCACTCGAGCACCTTGTCCCATTTCTTTTCCCAGTGATAATTTTCAGCAATGCCGGCCCAGTATTTTTCCGGATCTTTCTCGGCCTTGGCGTAAAGCTTTTCATACTCATCCATTGTGGAAATGTGGGCCTTTTCAGAAAAATCAGAAGGAGGGGGGAATTTTCTTTTTTCCGACAGAACTGAACTGATTGACTCTTGATCGGCAGCTTTCTGATTCGATTGTTTTCTTTCCTTTGCCATTGTACCGTAGTTTAGGTTGAAGAGAAGGGATGACCCCCCTTAGCAGGTATATGAAATGAGTATGATGGTTGTTATACAAAGGGCTTGGAGTACCGGACTGCAGAAAAGCGAGATAATGTTTGCTTGTGCTTCAAAACGTTTTTTCCCGGATAGCTTGCAGGATTATGAGCTGTAGAAGTCTAATTTAGAATTATACAAAAAAAAGCAGTGTAGAGGCAAGTCAATTGATCGAAAAGAACACCGGCCGACGGCTTCCCGGGGGGCTGTTTTACCCCGGTTTTACAACGAGATTGACCAGCCTGTCCGGAACGACAATCTCTTTAACGACGACCATTCCTTCAAGGAACCGTTTTACCGTTTCATCGTTTCGGGCTTTTTCGAGCAGAACGGTTTTCGGCGATTGTGCCGGGGCGGTTACTCTGCCTCTCAGTTTTCCGTTAACCTGTACGGCGATGGTTACCTCCTCATCCTCGGCAAGAGCGGGATCGAAAACCGGCCATGAGGCTGAAGATATCGAGGATGTATGACCGACGGCCTTCCAGAGCTCTTCGCAGATGTGCGGAGCGTAGGGGGAAAGCAGCAGCAGAAGTGTTTCGACAGCGGCTTTGTTTCTGCTCTCTGCTTTATGCAGTTCGTTTACCAGCACCATCATTTCAGCGATTGCCGTATTGAATTTCAGTTGCCCGGTATCTTCGGTCACTTTTTTTATGGCCTTGTGCATCGTTCTGGCAAGGTTTTCGGAGAGAGGGTCTTCGGTTACGGATACAGGGCTGTCCGGTTCCGGGTATACCAGTCGCCAGACCCGGGCAAGAAAACGGCTCACACCCTCGATACCATGCGTATTCCAGGGTTTTACCTGTTCGAGCGGCCCGAGAAACATCTCATACAGGCGTATGGCATCAGCTCCATAGGATGAAAGAACATGGTCGGCCGGAATGACATTGCCGCGTGATTTGGACATTTTTTCATTGTCTTCGCCGAGAATCATGCCCTGGTTGAAAAGTTTCTGAAACGGCTCTTTTGTGGAGACGACACCGAGGTCATAGAGTACCTTGTGCCAGAATCGGGCGTACAGGAGGTGCAGTACGGCATGCTCTGCTCCCCCCACGTAAAGATCCACGTTCATCCAGTAACGCTCTTTTTCGGGATCGACCAGATGACCTGTATTTTCAGGATCGATAAAACGCAGATAATACCAGCAGCTGCCGGCCCATTGCGGCATTGTGTTGGTTTCACGCCTGAATGTGCCGTGCTCATCGGTTCCATAAAGCCATTCGGACATGTTGGCGAGGGGCGATTCTCCTGTTGTGGTCGGCTGATAGGCCTCTATGTCGGGCAGGGTGAGAGGAAGGTCGGTTTCCGGCCGTAATGAGCCGTCTTCATAATGCTTGACCGGTATCGGTTCTCCCCAGTAGCGTTGTCGGCTGAAGACCCAGTCGCGAAGCTTGTACTTAACCGTTTTTTTGCCTTTTCCCTTCTTTTCAAGCCAATCGGCCATGGCGTCGAACGCTGTATCGAATGCAAGACCGTCTATGCTGATTTCATCATTCGAAGAGTTGACGCAGGTGCTGTCTTTTTCTTCGAAAACGGCTTCTTCAACGTCATGAGGACTTTTTATGACCTCGATTATAGGAAGGCCGAACTTTTTTGCAAACTCCCAGTCGCGCTGGTCATGAGCCGGTACCGACATGATCGCACCGGTACCGTAACTGGTCAGGACAAAATCCGATATCCAGACAGGCAGGGACTGACCGTTGGCCGGGTTGATTGCATAGGAGCCGGTGAAAACCCCGGTTTTTTCCTTTTGCAGGCCGGTTCTTTCAAGCTCTGTTTTCAGTTTTGCCTTTTCGATATACTCTTTTACCGATACAAGCTGTTGGGCGGTTGCAAGCTTTTCAGCAATCGGGTGCTCCGGAGAGACAACCAGGTAGGTGGAACCGAAAAGGGTATCAGGTCTTGTTGTATATACCTTGAGGCTGGTTTTGTGGCAGGGCAGCTCAAAATCGATTTCGACTCCTTCCGACCGGCCGATCCAGTTGCGCTGCATCTGTTTGATATTTTCAGGCCAGTCAACTTCGTCGAGGTCATTGAGCAACCGTTCAGCATAAGCGGTTATTTTCAATACCCACTGACGAAGGGGTTTGCGAACAACGGTATGACCGTCAGCGATTTTTTCGTCTACTTCCTCGTTTGCAAGCACCGTTTTCAGCTCTTCGCACCAGTTAACGTCAATCTCGCTCATGTAGGCAAGTTCACGCTCGAGCATCCTCAGGAAAATCCACTGTGTCCAGGTATAGTATGACGGGGATGTTGTGTTTATTTCCCGATTCCAGTCGTATGAAAATCCCATACGCTGCAGTGTTTCCTTGAAACCGCCGACATTCTTTTCGGTGATGAATTTCGGGTGGGTTCCTGTCTTGATGGCGAATTGCTCGGCAGGAAGACCGAATGCATCCCATCCCATGGGATGGAGAACATTGCAGCCCTGGCTGCGTTTGAATCGGGCGATTATATCCGTTGCGGTGTATCCTTCGAGATGTCCGACATGCAGTCCCGAACCGCTCGGATATGGAAACATATCGAGCACATAATATTTTGACTTACGGTCATCCTCTTCGGTCCTGAAGGTCTGGTGTTCGTTCCAGTATGCCTGCCATTTTTTCTCAATGGATTGAAAATCGTAACGCATGCTTTTGCAGAAATATGTTTTACAGCCTTGCCGGTCAGGTCAAAGAAAAGAAAATCATAAGAAAATGAAAAAGCCGGAAAAGGCTTTTTCGGACAGAAAAAAAAGCTGTGCAGCAGATGTTGCACAGCTTTTCGCTTGTTACTTGCCGGCTGCCGATCGCTATTGTTCTCCCTGCGCCGGTGATCCGTTTTCAGACTCTGCCGGCATGTCGAGCAGTGCCTTCATGGAGAGTGCATAGCGTGTTTTGCCGGTTCTGGGGTCCTTACGGATATCGATAAGCTTTACTTTTATTCTGTCACCGGGCTTCAGGTGGTCGCTTACCTTGTTCACCCGTTCTTTAGCAATTTCAGAGATATGGACAAGCCCGTCGGTTTTCGGGAGAAATTCAACAAACGCTCCCAGTTCCTCGCGAATATCCCTTACCTTGCCGGAATAGACCAGACCGACTTCAGGTTTCGATATAAGTGTCTTGATCGTTTCAATTGCGGCGGAAGCACCTTCTCCGCTCGGGGCGGCGATGGTAACCGTTCCGTCATCATCAACATTGATCTCGGCACCGGTTTCTTCGGTGATGCTTCTGATGGTTTCGCCACCCTTGCCGATGATCATCCCGATTGCGTCGACCGGTACCTGTATGGTCGAAAGGCGCGGGGCATATTTGCCGATTTCCGTTCTCGGATCAGCGATCGCAGCGGTCATTTTTTCAAGGATGTGCAAGCGTCCATTTCTTGACTGTTCAAGGGCCTGTTCGAGAATGTGATAATCGAGTCCGTCGATCTTGATATCCATCTGGCATGCCGTGATACCTTCACTGGTACCGGCTACCTTGAAATCCATGTCGCCAAGGTGGTCTTCGTTGCCGAGTATATCGGACAGTACAGCATAGCGATCACCCTCCTTGATAAGTCCCATGGCAATACCGGATACGGGTTTTGTGAGCGGCACTCCGCCGTCCATTGCAGCCAGTGTGCCGCCGCAGACCGAAGCCATTGAAGAAGAGCCGTTCGATTCGAGTATATCCGATACAATACGGACTGTATATGGGAATTCGGTGTCCGGCGGAACAACTTTCTTGATGGCTCTTTCTGCAAGGTTGCCATGTCCTATCTCCCTGCGTCC
>JANQFD010000170.1 GCA_028278005.1 Chlorobium sp.
GGCTTTATTATCGATGCAGTCCAGAAAAGAGACCTCAAGGAGTTGCTTGAAACCATCAGGGAACTCTCCGAAACCGGAATGTCTTCACCATCCAGAAAAGCTCTGCCCGATCCTGCAGCTTCTTTGCATCAAAAGCTCGAAGAACGCCCTCAAGCGATGTAATTGCACAATTATTGCAGCCGATGTACATTAACAGCATGACATTCCGGAACGCCAATCCTCCTTTTCTGCAGCATGGCTGAAACAGGAAACAACAGAGGCATAACCGAGGCCGATCGCATAAAACTCCTGAACGGGGAACCGCTTGTGGCGGTTTCCTACCGGGACAATGACATCATCGATGCATCCGGTGCGATTTTCATAGCCGCCGGCATCCGGACCATCTGGGATATGCTTGTTGATTACAACCATCTCAGTGAAAAGATTCCGAAGATAGTCGAAAGCCGTCTGATTGAAGACAGGGGCGATGAAAAGGTGATCGATCAGATCGGTAAGAGCGGGATATTATTCATCGAGAAATCAGTGCGCATCCTGCTGAATGTCAGGGAGGATTATCCTCGCCACCTTTTTTTCGACCTGATAGAGGGTGACTTCAAGATCTATCGCGGCCAGTGGACATTCGAGCCCTCAAAGAGTCCCGACGGGACATACATAAGCTGGCAGGCCCTGCTCAAGCCGGATTTTTTTGCCCCCCCTTTTCTGGTTAGTTTTGTCCAGCACCAGGACTTGCCGACAATCCTTCGCGCGATAAAAAAGCTGGCCGAAACGGTCGATAACAGTACCGGATCGTAACATCCTCTCAGCACATCCCCTACTCGGGATCAAAGGGATTCATCAGATGAGGCGCTGAAAAACACCGAGAAAGGCGAGTCGCGAAAAAGCACGGAATCGGATACCGTTCTGTTCGCCTGAACCCCCCTGCGTTTTCTGACGGTCCCGCCCAGGCCTCTGAGATTGCTCCCAAAAGCCCGGAATACGTTCCAGGCGCTTCTCAGGCGGGCCTCTCCTCTTAGGAGGTAGTAAACCGCAGCAGCAAATTCCAGAACTATCCTGAGAGGAACTGCCCACACAAGCACCGGCCATCCCATGTTTTTCAGCAGCATGGCAATGTTGTTCCGATGATTCATGTATATTTTCTCAGGATTACCGGCGGCAAGCGATACCCCGCCTTCATGATAGACTATGGATTCGGGTACTGACACAATGCGATACCCCCTGAGCCTCAGACGCCAGCAAAGATCGATCTCTTCCATGTGCATGAAATAATCCTCGTCAAACCCTCCGAGATCAGATATTGTCTTTCTCCTGGCAAACATGGCAACGCCGGAAGCCCAGAATATGTCCCGAGTGCGGTCATACTGACCATGATCGCTTTCTATCCCGTAAAATGTCCTGCCGTAACAGTAGGGATAACCGAGCCGGTCAATCATACCGCCTGCTCCACCGGCATAATCAAAAACCTTTTTTCCGCTTTCCTGAGCCTGCAGGGAAAGGATCTTGGGCTGCAGAGCGGCAATGCCACTGTCCGATTCCGCAACCCTGACCAGAGGCTGCAGCCAAAACGGTTCGACAACGGCATCGTCGTTCATGAAAACCACATAATCGGCAGATGAAGAAAAAAGTGCGCTGTTGCATCCGCCGGCATAGCCCATATTTTTCTGCAGTGAAACGACTCTCAACCTTCCGAACCGGTATTTCAGCCCGTCAATTGCCGCTCCCTCACCGCTGCAGTTGTCGACAACGCAGATGTCCATCGCGGGATAACGGGTTTGTGTGAGCGACTCGAAGCAGCGCTCGAGTATGGAGAACCCTTTGTAATGAGGGATAATGATCTCGACAGAGGGATTCCGGTCTGTCATAAGCGTGAATGTTACTCTGCAGCCTGCAGCGTCTTGCAGAATTCCGCTGCCTTTGCCGCTGCTTCGTCGGGAGTCGACACTTCCCGTATAGCTTGTAAAAGAGCAGTACCGACAACCGCACCGTCAGCCATGCTCCACATCTTTTCAACACGTTTCCGATCCTTTATGCCAAAACCTACAACGAACTTCTTTTCGGTATTCTCCCTGACCTTCTGCAGGTAGGTCTCGATATCGGCTTCACTCCCGTGATCGACCAGCTTGCCTGTACCGGTCGTTGCATTGACCGCAAAGCAGTAGGAAAAATCCGTGGATAACCGGTCAATCATCCTCATGCGTTCGACAGGTGTAACAGGCGAGATAAAAAACACAACCGAAAGGCCGTACCCCTGGGCTCTTGAAAGAAAGCCTTCGGCCTCCTCGGGCGGAAGGTCGGGAATAAGCATCCCGTCAACCCCCGACTCGGAGGCATCATGAAGAAAACAGTCACCACCGTAAGCCATCAGGGGGCTGCAATAGCCCATAAGAAGAACAGGGACCCTGATCTTTTCACATCCGTCTCCCTTTCTTGCTTTTCTGACCGTATCGAGAATACCGGCAATATGAACCCCGTTTTTAATGGCTACATGCGCGGCCTCCTGAATTACCGGCCCATCCCCGATAGGATCGGAATAAGGCATGCCCAGCTCGATGATATCCACGCCGTTTTTCTGCAGAGCTTCGAGAACAGGAAGCGTCGATCCCGGTACCGGAAACTCGGGCATGTAGTAGGCTATGAGGAGCTTTCTGTCCTCTTCCAACAACCGTGAAATTCTGTTTTGCGACATATGCTCTTACTGCAGTTGTTTATCCTGAAACAAGCCCTGGAATAACGAAAATATCAAGCAACATGGAAATCATGGTCATTGCATGCAACAAAACGCTTCCCCAGACATTTTTTGTCTTCAAAACAATGTATCCTCCGATAATCCCGATGGGAAATGCCATCATAGCCATAAGAGACCTTTCGAACATACCCACCGGCGCTACCGCAAAATGGTTCAGGGTATAAAAAACGGCCGTAAGAAACACGGTAAGATGACCGTTGATACCTTTATCGATCATCGAAGAAAACATGATGCCGCGCCAGAGAAATTCTTCGGCAAGAATCAGCAACGGGAAAAAATACATCAGTGACCTGCCAACGAGAAGAATCTCCATTTCAGCCATTGGAGTCCCGCCATTTTTATAATAGATCACCGTATTCATGATATCCATCAAAAAAAGAACCGCACCGGCTATTGCCCCCCAAAAAAGCGATTTTTTCAGGTTTCCTCCGGCAAGGTACATCTCTCTCCAATCCTCATGGTTTATTCCCCTGTACAGCACGATACCTATCGAGCCGAAGAGATAGAGAAACAGGGCCGGCCACTCAGCCAACGGGGTAAAGTGACCGATAAAACCCGTAACCCAGATGAGCCCCATCAGGAAGAAAGAAAGTTTGAACCTGTCCTGTACGCCTGTATTGTCCAATGGCAGCGTTTTAACCGTTTTCATGTCTTGTAATGGTAAAAAAAGTTGCTAATGAATATATCGTGATATGAGAACGTCACGAAGGAAGCCGTTAAATATAATCCGGTCTTTCCTCATAATCAATCGGATCGGGGATACCGACCTGTTGAAAGGCTCTGAGCCTGCGGGCACAGCTATCGCATATGCCGCATGCCTTTCCCTCGCTTTTGTAACAGGACCAGCTGTAGAGGAAAGGGACATCAAAATCAATCCCTTTTTTAACTATTTCGGATTTCTGCAGCTCGATCAGCGGTGTCTGGATCTCGATTGCCGTGTCGGGTTTCGTGCCGAGTTCGATGACTGTATTGAAAGCGTCATAAAAAACCTTCCTGCAGTCAGGGTAGCCTGCGGCATCCTCCTCAACGGCCCCGATAAAGATTTTGTTCGCCCCGATAACCTCGGCCCAGCTCACTGCCATCGAAAGGAAACTTGCATTTCTGAAAGGCACGTAGCTCGAAGGTATCTCCGAAGCCTGCAGATCCGCCTTTTCGACAGGAATTGAACTGTCGGTCAACGATGATCCGCCTATATGCGCCAGAAACGATGCATCGATCTCCAGCCTCCTCTCAATATCGTAGTGACTGCATATATTTCTGAATGCAGCGAGTTCTTTCTGCCATGTGCGCTGACCGTAATTGACATGCATTGCCGCAAGTTCATAACCCAGGAAATTAGCCAGGGCCGTTACTACAAGGCTGTCCATGCCGCCGCTTATCAAGACAACAGCTCTCATGATTCTCTCATTGCCTACGTTTTACAGGTGTTTTTTGTCAAGGTAGGCATTTCTGCAAAAAAAAAACCACCCCGAAAACCGGGGTGGTTTCTGGCTACCTTTCGGCTCACGATCACATCATGCCGCCCATGCCGCCCATACCTCCAGGAGGCATTGCAGGCATTTCGGCCTTTTCCTCTTTGATGTCCGTAATTGCCGCTTCCGTAGTGAGAAGAATACCTGCAACCGAAGCTGCATTCTCAAGTGCGGTTCTTGTCACCTTGGTAGGATCGACAACGCCTGCCTCGGTCATCTTCTCATACTCCTCGGTTCTTGCATTGAAACCGAAATCGCCTTCACCGTTCTTGACCTTCTCGACTACGACGGCACCATCTGTAGTTCCGGTATTCGCAACGATCTGACGAAGCGGCTCCTCGAGAGCACGGAGAATGATATCAACACCTGTCTTCTGATCCTCGTTTTCGGGTTGCGTTTTCTCCAGACCCTTTGCAGCGCGAATAAGGGCAACGCCGCCACCGGCAACAATACCCTCCTGAACTGCGGCTCTTGTAGCATGAAGCGCGTCTTCGACACGGGCTTTTTTCTCTTTCATCTCAACCTCGGTCGATGCACCGATGTTGATAACCGCAACACCACCGGAAAGCTTTGCAAGGCGTTCCTGCAGCTTTTCAGTATCGTAATCGGAGGTTGACTTTTCGATCTGGTTTTTGATCTCGTTGATACGAGCCTTGATATCATCGGCCTGGCCTTTACCTTCGACGATAGTCGTGTTGTCTTTATCGACCGAAATGGTTGCTGCCTGACCGAGATAGGAAATGGTGGTGTTCTCGAGCTTATAGCCTTTTTCCTCGGAGATAACGGTACCGCCGGTGAGAATAGCGATATCTTCAAGCATGGCCTTGCGGCGATCACCGAAACCGGGAGCTTTGACGGCACAGACTTTAAGCGTTCCGCGAAGTTTGTTGACAACAAGAGTTGCAAGCGCTTCACCCTCGATATCCTCGGCAATGATCATCAGCGGACGACCCGACTGAGCGGTTTTTTCAAGAATCGGAAGAAGATCTTTCATGTTGCTGATCTTCTTGTCATGAATCAGGATATACGGCTCTTCGAGCTCGGCATCCATTTTTTCGGAGTTGGTCACAAAGTACGGGGACAGGTAACCGCGGTCGAACTGCATACCTTCAACCACTTTCAGTTCGGTCTCCATACCCTTCGCTTCTTCGACGGTGATAACGCCGTCCTTACCTACTTTCTCCATAGCCTCGGCAATGAGCTCACCGATTTCAGGATCGTTATTGGCAGAAATGGTTCCAACCTGGGCGATCTCTTTTTTGTCGGTGATATCGCGGCTGATACCTCTGAGTTCAGCGACAACATCCTTCACGGCCTTGTCGATACCTCTTTTAAGATCGATAGGACGTGCACCTGCTGCAACGTTTTTCAGACCTTCACGATAGATTGCCTGTGCGAGAACGGTAGCGGTTGTTGTACCGTCACCGGCAACATCGCTTGTTTTTGACGAGACCTCACGGACCATCTGCGCGCCCATGTTCTCAAAGGAATCTTCAAGTTCGATTTCCTTGGCAACGGTAACACCGTCTTTGGTAGAGGTCGGCGCACCGAATTTCTTGTCGATGAGAACATTCCTTCCGGCAGGGCCGAGTGTTACTTTTACGGCATCTGCGAGTTTATCGACGCCGACCTTGAGCTTCGCTCTTGCCTCTGCGTCAAAAAGAATATCTTTGGCAGTCATTAAGATTTCCTCCTGAAAAATTGTTAATTGGTTTCCGAATAATTAGTCAAGTATGGCAAAGATGTCTGATTCGCGCATGATGAGATAGTCTTCGCCTTCAACAGCCACTTCCGTACCCGAATATTTACCATACAGTACTTTCTGTCCGGCTTTCACCTGCATTTCAAGTACTTGCCCGCTTTCAGCAACCTTGCCCGGACCAACTGAAACAACTTCACCATACTGAGGTTTTTCTTTTCCGGTATCCGGAATGTAAAGCCCGCCCTTGGTCTTTTCCTCTGCTGGCGCCGGCTTGACGATTACTCG
>JANQFD010000001.1 GCA_028278005.1 Chlorobium sp.
GCAAGCCTGCTTGCAACAATGACTATCGCCATATTTCTGATTTCTACAATTATTGTCGAGTTGTTCGGCACACACGAGGCAGTTGCGTTTGTAAAGAACCTTATAGTCACACCAGGCCTGTTTATTCTTGTCCCGGCCATCGCAGCCGCAGGAGGGAGCGGCATGATTCTCTCGAAATCCCGCCGGGGAAAACTTGTCGATGCCAAGAAAAAAAGAATGCCCTTCATTGCCGCCAACGGCCTTCTGATTCTCATCCCCTGCGCTATTGTGCTTAACTGTTGGGCTACCGAAGGAAAATTCGACGGGATGTTTTATCTGGTTCAGGGTTTCGAGCTGCTTGCCGGATCTCTTAACCTTACGCTCATGAGTATGAATATCCGCGATGGCCGAAAACTTCGCAGCAGGCAAAAAATGGCTCCATGATATAATCTTGGCTCTCGGTGCGGAGCCAAAGCTCTCCCCTTTTCTCATCTTTGTCCGCCACCCCTGGATTTCCCTCCTTTTTTTGTTGTTTCATTTTTCTTTATATATTTTCACTATCAATTATTTATATTGAAATATTTAGAAGTGAAAATATATCAACCGAAACAAAAAACTTTAAGGCCTGGACAAAGGTCAAGGAGAAGAAAAACATGCGTCGACGACTGCGATTCATAGAAAGTGAGGTGTACTTTCCCATCATCATCGGTTTGCACCTGGTCCTCTGGGCTGTGGACCTGTTTCTCTACAGCGGTCCTTTAGTCCTGAACGAGGGAGAGAGCGCGTTTATGCGCGTTCTTGGAGAGGTTCTGGCATCCTGGGTAATCACCGTTTTCGGCTTTAATCTCCTGATGGCCACGCGAGCGTCCTGGGTGGAAAGAATTTTCGGCGGACTTGACAAAATGTATCTGATTCACCGCAGGGGAGGAATGATAGCGGTGGCGCTGCTGTTTCTGCATTTCATCATTGTACCCAAAGATCCGGGATTCACCATAGGCAAACCCCTCGGGTTCATTGCCATGATGTTGATTTTTCTGGGAGTCTTATTATCCGCTGCGCCTTTTTTCAAACAGCGCATCCCATACCGCAAATGGCTGACAGCACACCGTTTGATGGGACCATTCTACGTGGTTGGAGTCAGCCACGCCCTCTTGGTACCGACATTGACGAGCCATCTTCCGCTGGTACGTACCTATGTGTTCGGTATGGCTATAATGGGTATAGCAGCATGGCTCTACCGTGTACTCCTGCATCGCTGGTTCCACCCGCGCAGCTCTTACAACGTAGCCGACATCAAACCGTTTGACAACGCAGTTCTTGCAGTAGAAATGAGCCCTGTGGAAACCCCTTTGCAGTTCGTACCCGGTCAGTTTGCTTTTTTCACCTTTCCCGGCATCAATCGCCGTGAATCTCATCCTTTCACCCTGGCAAGTGATCCCGAAGAAGACCGGTTGCGGATAGCGGTCAAAAATCTTGGTGATTTTACCGGGTCATTTCAGACACAGATCCAGGTTGGTGAGCCGGTGAAAGTCGAAGGCCCTTATGGGGTTTTCACGCAAAACAGGAGTTCCGCAAACCGGCAAATCTGGGTAGCGGGTGGAATCGGCATTACGCCATTCCTGGCCATGGCTCAAGCCCTCAAGGATCCCGGGGTGGAGGTGGCACTGTACTGGACCGTGTACCGCCAGGAGGAAGCCAATTTCGACGATGAATTACGGGATTTGGCCGAGCACACGCCCGGCCTGACGTATCACCTCTGGCTGTCAGAAGAAAAAGGATTGCTGACAGCGGAGGCAATGCCTGAGATAAAAGAAGCCGACGACGGATTGGACGTATTTATCTGCGGCCCTGTAGCGCTGCGCCATTCGCTGACAGACCAGCTTCGGGCTATCGGCATTCCTCAACGTAACATCCACAGTGAAGAATTCGCATTTAGATAAGAACCACCGCTATGGCGAACCTATTAAAAACCAAACAGAAAATCACCATGCTCAGAAAATCAATGCTCTTTTTTCATGTCGTCGGCACCGTCATGTATGTAGGCACCATTCTCGGCCACATTGCCTCCGGCATCATTGCAGGCAATGATGTTCAGGCGGTGTACCACACCGCCGTCTTTCAGGAAACAACCGCCTACATTTTCATACTTCCCGGGATCATTGCCAAAACCATTTCAGGTTTTGTCATGTTTTCACTCTATCCCGAAAAACCGCTGTGGCTGAAAATCAAAGTAGGACTGGCTGCCTTTTTGGCATTCAATGCTTTTTTCCTGCTTACTCCCCTGATGCCGGAAATGAGGATCCTGGCGGAAGAAAGCCTCAAAGCCGGCTATCTGACCGAAGCCTACAAAGCAAAGGAACACACAGCAACCCTGGTTGGCATGAGCAATGCGATACCCCTTCTTGCAGCCGTTGTTCTCGGCGTATATAAACCCGGCTTCAAACTGAAAAAAAGCTGATCCGGTAACACCATGGAAATAACGGCGTCACCCATAAAAAAAGCCCCCGGAAAAAGGGGGCTTTTGCATTCGAGGTGCTCATCATGCTATCTGTACATAAACTGACGCCTTCGCACTGCAGATAGGACATGCATCCGGAGGGGTTCCAAACTCGATATGACCGCATATCGGACAGAGCCAGATCTCGGTTTCGGCAAGATCCTCGCCATTGTTTACAGCCTCGAGAGCTTTTCTGTACAGAGCCGCATGTACCTTCTCGGCTTCAACAGCGAAACCGAACATACGCTTGGCTTTATGACCCTCGGCAATCGCCTGCTCGTACATGGGCGGATACATCTCGTTATGTTCATAGGTCTCGCCGCCTATTGCCGTTTCGAGGTTTTCGGCGGTTGATTTGATTCCATCCGATGCGCCGAGATGTCCCTCCGCGTGAATCCTCTCGGCTTCAGCGGTTGTTCTGAACAGCTTTGCGACATTTTTAAAGCCGTCCTTTTCGGCTTTTTTTGCAAAGGCGACATATTTCTGGAATGCCTGGCTTTCACCGGCAAATGCGTTTTTCAGATTCTCCTCTGTTGTCGGCATTGTTCGTATCTCCTTCTGTGTATTTTAGCGGTTAACAAAAACTCATCGCACTGATGATGAGCCTAAAAACTTGAGGGCACCTCTCTTTATTTTTTCCGCGCTTCAATTGCATCGTTGATCCCTGCCCGACCGGCCGGGACACTCTCCCGATAAAACCGGGAATGATGACAATAAAGAGAGGTGCCCATGATCATGTTCAATCGAACGGATCACGGTAATATCCCTGCCGTTTGATTTCATCGAACCATGTTCCTGCTTTTTTTTCAGCCGAATGTTCGGGCATCCAGTGAATGAAACTGGCGATATCTCTGACGCTCAACCTTCCGGCAAGGGCAAGATCAATATCCCGCCTCCGTCCCAGCTCCCATGTCCGGGGCTGTTTTATTCTTCCCTGCTCGGGATCATCGTACTCAACCGGAGGAAACACCTCTTCGATCGTTTTTTCTCCCCACTCTTCATCAGCCACGGTTATCCTCATGGCATAGTCGCCCTTCGGTTTTGCGCCGGCATATGCAGCCGCAAGAACAACAGGTTTTCCGAAAACTGCTGCACTGTACTGTTTAGGAATCCCGGTAAAGCCGGCAGTGACAACACCGCTTGCAATACCAATGCAGGGAGAAAACCTCAGCACATCGTTCTCCCCCATCCACCGTGCTGTACAAAGTGCGTCCCTGAATGGATCGTTCGAGCCGAATTTAGCGGAAAAAACAAGCATGACCGCATGGTCGAGATAACGATGCAGTACGCAGCAGCCAAGCGTTTCAACAGCCTTGTTGATCCACGCAAGAAAATTGTTCACGTAGACCAGCATCTCGTTTGTTTGAAGGGAGAATGAAAGCCTGTAATAGTCCGGCAGTTCTGCAAACAAAATCGTTGCAGCCATTTCAACTCCCTTGACGGGAAAACTTCCCGACCATTCATCTTCAACTTCCACATCTACCGTAAGCGGATGAGAGATCAGGAAATCCTCTATAGTATGATAGCTTTGCCTTGTTTTCACCTATCGAAAAACCCCCGCAGGAGAGAAAGAGTTCCATAGCCAAAAGCCGAAAAACGCTCCGGCCATCCGACATGATACGGCAAACAGCACAACATGCAAGAAAAAAAACCGGTAATCCCGGGAACATATTCCCGCCTGCAGCAAGTTATGTGATGTAAACCGTACGCATAAGTAACGTTATGACGGTGTAGATTCTCTCAAAAAATGAACCGATCATGAACATACCCCACAGAGTTCTCGGCATTGTACGTGAAATTGTCTCGGAAGTCGGACATGATGTAACCTATGCATATGAAGATCTGGTATTTAATGATCATAACGCTTACCTGTTGCAGTTCACCGACTCTCCCGATATACTGAACCTGTATTTCAACATTGAGTTTCCCGATAGTGATGCCGATGCAATAGCCGGGAAAATCCATGAATCGGCAGCCTCGCGAAACATGACGGTCGTAAACAAAGGACATTACGAACTGGTTCAGAATGCGGATGATACCATCGATGTAAAGTTTTTCAATCGACTCGAAGCATAAAGCAGTTCCTTGAACATGAGCCCCGACCTGATGCTTCGTTTCCATACCATCTTCGCTCCTCAAACCTGTAACAGGCCCTTGAGCCTTTTAGTACAACTGTTTCCGGCATGAAGAGCGTTGCAATTGTGGGTGCAGGGATAGGCGGTCTGAGTTCCGCTGCGCGTCTTGCCAGGATGGGATACAAGGTAGACGTCTACGAAAAAAACGAATGTGCCGGAGGAAAGGCGTCTGAAAAGCGCAGCAAAACCTCTGCAGGTACATTTCGCTGGGATTGCGGGCCTTCACTGGTAACAATGCCCCATATACTGCGTGATCTTTTCAGTTTCTGCGGAGAACAGCTTGAAGAACACCTTGTCCTGAAACCTCTCGATCCAGCCTGCCGATACTTCTGGACAGACGGAACGGTTATCGACGAAGATGAAACACTCTGGAAACATCCGGATGTCCTTGCTTACCTGGAATATGCAAAAGGGCTGTATGAAACATCAGCCCCGCTCTATCTTGAAAAAGCCCCGAGAGACTGGTGGAAAAATCTTGCGCAGGGTCTCTTTTCAAACATTCAGCATCTCCCGAAATTTATTCCAACCCAATCGCTTGCCGGGCTCAACCGGAGTTTTCTCGGCGATCCCTATATCTGTCAGATATTTGACCGATTTGCGACCTATAACGGCTCTTCTCCATTCAAAACGCTTTCGACGTTTTCCATAATCCCCTACATTGAATCCACATTCGGAGCCTGGTACCCCCAGGGCGGGGTGGCCCGTATTCCTTGTGAAATAGAAAAGCTTGCGCGAAAAGAGGGAGCAACATTTCACTTCAACACCGAAATAACCGACCTTTGCAATCTGAATGCCGACATCACTCTCTGTAACGGTGACATTATAACCGCGTACAGAACATGGCTCCCGGAATGCTCAACAGGAAAAGATATAGCAGAATACGACCTTTCCTCTTCAGGTTATGTGATGCTGCTCGCCGTCAAAAAGAAATTTGAGAGGTTACTGCATCACAATATCTTTTTCAGCGATCACTACGGGCGGGAGTTCGACGATCTCTTCAACAACCGGTCACTCCCTTCAGAACCAACAATATACATTGCGGTTACCAGCAAGAGCGCACCGGGCGGCGATGCTCCTGAAGGTTGTGAAAACTGGTTTGTAATGGTTAATTCCCCTGCTGCGATCCCCTTCCACACAGAGGATTACGATGAGGTGATTTTCAGACGTCTTGAAAAATTCGGCATCCACCTCACGCAAAACGATATACTGGATAGAGAAATCATTACTCCCGCAGATTTTTCAAAGCGCCACAATGCATGGCAGGGCTCCCTCTACGGCTGGGCAAGTCACTCAGTACCAACGGCTCTTTTCCGTCCTTCCATGCAGCATCCTTACCGTCAGGACCTGTACTTTACAGGAGGAACAACCCACCCCGGCGGAGGAATTCCTCTGGCCCTGCTTAGCGGTAAAATCGCCTCGGAAATCATAAGAGAGGACTTTCCCGTGTAAAACTAAGCAGCCGCCTGGATGATTTTTGAAGGACGCATGATCGAAAAGAACAGCATGACGAAGATAAACGTGATGAACTCTGCGGCAGAAAATGTAACAAAGATTCCTGCATCACCGAAAAAAAGCGGCAGAACGGAAAGAAAAAGCACAGGAAAGACAAGCGTCCTGGAAAGAGCAATCAAAACCGAAGGAACAGGCTTGTGAACCGCAGTAAAATAAGCACTGAACACCACATTAAAACCGTTCCACAGGAATGCCGGCCAACTGAAAGAAATGAACGCAAGCGTTATGCTCATTGTAGCGGCGGTCCCGTTGTCGAGAAAAAGCCCGGCAAGTCTTTCAGGCATGCTCAAAAGCATGACGACAAGAGAAAATCCCACGACTGCCACACATATTGATGCGAGTCCGAGAAAACCTCTGATCCTTTCTGGCCTTCTTGCGCCATAGTTGGTACTGACGATCGGCTGAAGAGCATCGGAAAAACCGTAGACGACAATCTGTTCGGCAAAGAACAGATAATGCATGATAGTGAATGCAGCCACTCCTTCGACACCGAATCTTCCGATCATCACCCAGTTGAAAACAAGAATGACAATTGCCGCCGCCAGCTGATTCGCAAATTCAGATGATCCGTTATATGCAGCATGAAACATCTCTTTCCACTCTTTCTGCCGCCACGAAAATCTCAGGATTGATTTTTTCGAGATAAAATGAAACATCAGTATAAGAAAACTGGAAATGTGAGCGATTCCTGTTGCAAGTGCCGCTCCCTGAAGCCCCATATCCCAGGAAACAACAAACAACCAGTCAAAAAGGACATTGATAACCGCTGCTATGATGATAGCAGATGCGGCAAGCAGCGGCTGACCGTCAACCCGTACAAAAAACGAAAGACAGAAGCTCACCGGGAGAAAAAACATGAAGGCAAGCATCACAAAAAGATACTCCCTGACGAGAGGCGCCAGGGATTCATTTGCGCCGAGCATGGAGACAAGCTGGTCGATGAATACTATTCCTGACAAGGCAAGCAGCAAGGTCAGAAAAGAAACGGTGATCAGGGTTTTGGAAAAAACCGCATTGGCGGCATTGTAATCCGACTCTCCGATATATTTACCGCAGCGCACCATTCCACCCACGGAGAACATGATCCCGACACCGAGCAGAAGACTGAACACAGGCATGATAATGTTTATTGCAGCAAGGGCACTGTGTCCGACGTAATTACCTACGAAGATCCCGTCGACAATTCCGGAGGATGAAATCGCCAGCATGCCCAGGACGTTGGGAATCGCGTGATAAAAAAACACAGCCACAATATTCCCCTGCAGCATGTCGACAAACCGATCTCTACCCATTCCCGCTCTCCGTTAGGGGCATTGTCAATCTTCTGTTAACGATTTTCAAGCATAACAGGCTGAGAATATAGTTCAATCAACCACATTAAGCAATTCATGAAAAAACCAATTTCAATCATTTGACTTATTTTAATCAATTGATTAAATTGTTATCGAACGAATCGTCACATAGGTAACGATCCCCGTTTCAAACAATAAAACAGTGCAGACCAGCAGTATGACAAAGTATGCAAGCAGCGAACAAACAAGACAGACCCTGATCAATTCAGCAGGAGAACTTGCAGCCGAGAAGGGCTTTCCGAACGTGTCAACAAGAGCGATCGCTCTGCGGGCGAATGAAAATATCGGCAGCATTCATTATCATTTCGGCGGCAAGGAGCAATTGTTCGAAGCTGTCGTTCAGGAGGTTATCAAACGATGCGACGCATACCCGGTGAGTGAAGCAATTGAACCGTTTCTCAACGTTCTCGATACCCCTTCCGGCCAGTCGGGAGCGATACGTGCGATTGTTAAAAGAGAAATAAACCTGCTGTTCGATTCCGATTACCCGCTATGGCACAGCAGGGTTATCTATCAGCTTATGCAGCAGAAAAGCCGGTTACAGGATATGATGGTGAAAGAGATTTTCAACCCCATCGTCGATACCGTTGCATCGCTGATCAAGCGCATCGATCCGAGCCTGGACAGTCAGGAAACCTTCCTTGTCATTACCCAGATGATTTCCCCGATCGCATCCCACGCCGATTACATGTCATACTGTCTTAAACATCTGGGAACGGATCATTACAGCCCAGAATATCTGCAGAAGATGGAAAATATGATTGTACGGCAAACCGAACTTTTTCTGGGCCTGAGTTCCGAAAAAGCTTGAACAAAACCTACAGAACAACAGGTAAGACATGACAAGAAAATCCCGTAACGCTCTTGCCATTTACTTCGGCGCTTTCATAATCCTGACTCTCATGAGTTGCAGCTCAGGAGAAAAAAACTCAGAGCCGAAAGCCGAGACGCAACGGAGAGTCCCGGTGGCATATCCTCAGTCGATAAGCTCCCCGACAGCACACAACTATCCTGGAGAAATAAAGGCCTGCAAAGAGACAAATCTTTCTTTCAGGGTGGATGGACCTCTAATAGCCATACAAAAAAAACCCGGAGCGCTTGTCATCAAGGAAGAGCTTCTTATGCAGCTTGACCAGAGAGATTACCGAGACCGGATAACCATTCTTGAAGCCGAGCTTGACGGCGCTCTTGCAAGGGCGAATAAGGCATCACAGGATTTTAAGAGAGCCAAACAGCTTTTCGAAAAAGATGTCATCGCAAAAGCAGATTATGACCTTGCCCGGAGCAACGCATCATCTGCAAATGCTGCAGTTAAAAACATTCGGGCCCAGCTGTCCGTTGCAAAACATCAACTGAAAGATACATCGCTCCGTGCACCGTATGACGGAATTATTACAGCCCAACTGGCAGAAAATCATGAAATGATCCGTGCTGGACAGATCGTCATGCGCATGCACGATATATCAACGCTTGAAATCAACACGAACATCCCGGAAAACGACATCGGTCACCTCCTGCTGGAAAAAGGCAGCACTGCTGTATTGACGGTTCCTTCTCTGAAAAACAGTTCTTTTACCGCAAAGCTGAAAGAGTGGAGTACGGAGGCAGATAAAACAACAAGAACCTACGGGGTCACTTTTACACTGCAACCCCCTGAAGACCAGAGCCTTCTTCCGGGTATGACAGCTGAAATAACGCTTCGGAACCTGAAAGCCCGCAAGCCTGTCATGACCGTGCCACTTGATGCTGTAACGGCCGATCATGGAGGCAACTCCGTAATCTGGGTTTATGATGAAGCGTCGGGCGTGGCAACTCAAAAAAAGATTATCACCGCGGAAATGTATGATGACAGAAGAATTATCGTCGACGAGGGACTTAACGGAAACGAGCTGATCGTTACCGGAGGCGTCCATTTTCTTGTCGAGGGAATGCCGGTTGAGCCATTGAAACCCTCAAATCCGGCCCCGCAGTACTCCGGACAAGGCAAAGGACAGGAAAACGCATTATGAACCCTGCAATCTTTGCACTGGAAAAAAGAACGATCATGATCATGCTGACCACGCTTCTGGTCGGGGCAGGCGTACTTTCGTATCAGAAGCTTGGCCGCCTTGAAGATCCGGGCTTCACGATCAAAACAGCATTGATCGTGACACAGTATCCCGGGGCAAGTCCCGCCGAAGTAGAGGAAGAAGTAACCGACGTTATTGAAGAATACATCCAGTCGATGGGAGAGGTAAAAGAGATCTACTCAACATCCGAGGAAGGGATCTCCTATGTCTACGTCGACATGAAAGACACCTATACCTCGAACAAACTGCCGCAGATATGGGACGAACTCCGGAAAAAAGTCCGCCAGGCTGAATCATCGCTGCCACAGGGAGCAATGAAGCCCGTTGTGAATGATGATTTCGGCGACGTTTACGGTGTTTACTTCGCCATCACCGGCAACGGATACTCCTATGCGGATCTCAAAGACTATGCCGATTTCCTGAAAAAAGAGTTGCTGTTGTGCCGCGATGTGGCAAAAATAGATTTCTGGGGTACCCGTCAGGAGATAATCTTTGTCGAAACGGACCGGGCGAAGATGGCCGAGCTGGGTATAGCCCCCGATGTAATCACCCGAACGCTCCAGACACAGCTCTTTGCCCGCCAGAGCGGGAAAGTCGAGGCCGGCAACAACTACCTCCGCATCACTCCAACAGGTGAAATCACGAACGATAAAGCTATCGCATCCCTGCTTGTCGGTCCTCCTGAAAAAACCGTCCGCCTTGGTGATATCGCCCGGGTTTACCGGGGATACGAAGACCCGCCGCGCAACGGCCTCCTGTTTAACGGCAAACCCGGCATTGCGCTGGGCATCTCGACGATCGAGGGGGGTAACGTTATTTCCATGGGTGAATCGGTCAGCGAAAAACTTCACCAGCTTGAATCACGGAAGCCCGAAGGCATCAATCTGCACAAGATCTATTACCAAAGCGATCTTGTCGAGGACTCCGTCAACACCTTCGTCACCAATCTTTTCCAGGCGGTCTTCATTGTCGTTGTGCTGCTTATGCTGTTCATGGGCTGGCAAAGCGGCCTGATGAT
>JANQFD010000069.1 GCA_028278005.1 Chlorobium sp.
GCTACGACAAAGCAGCCGTTGCTTCTTCCGATTCTCGGTCCGTTCAGTGTCACAATATTTTCGATGATGATGGGTATCGAGACATATTCCGCTGAATGCACGACGATGTCTCTCGCAAAAGCATTGCCGTTTTTCAATGAGTCGAGACCGTGAAGCCTGAGAGCAAGTCCGTGATCTCCTCTATAGGCGTTGCCGGTTTTATAGAGACCGAGACTGCTCATGTTCGATCCCGGAATATTTGAGAATCTTCGGGCATTGAGCGAGCCGCTTTTTCTTGCGTGCGCAACCCGGTAATTGCGTCGAAACCCGGTTTTCATGTCGATGACAGTCATACGCTTGGCAAATGACGGCCGGGTATAATCAACAACAGCGAGGTACCGGTATGCGTGCAGGGAATGATTGCGTTCGTAGGCATTGACAGCATTCCGTGCAGACCGTATTGCTTCATCTGAGGCCCCTTGCAACGACAAAAGAAAAAACCACAGGGCTGTGATGGTGAGAAGAACGGTCGTGCTGCCTGTCAGGAGTAGAACTTTTCTGATCATGGTTCCCCTCGGTGTTCCTTAAGGAACGTCCCGTTGTTGTATTCCTCAAAAGCTTTTTGCAGCTCTTCACGGGTATTCATGACAATCGGACCTTGCCAGGCGACAGGTTCCTGCAGGGGTTTTCCGGAGAACAGCAGGAACCGTACCGGTTTTTCTTCCGTCATGACGTGAATGTGGTCACCATCCGTCTGGAAAAGCACCAGGGCTCCGTTGTCCATAAGAGGCCCGGTTTCCATATCGAAATAGCTTACACCCTCGGTTTCATGGGAAAAAGGCTCCTTATCATGGCTGAAATAACCCTTGCCGGCGATGATATAGGTGAAAACGGTATAGTTTTCTTTTATCGGGTGGTTCCAAACGGTTCCTGCCGGAATAGTGACGTCTATATATTCCGGGTCGATGACGATTCCGGTCACTGCACCGGGAGTTCCCTCGATCTCGCCGCAGATAACGCGGATACTGACGCCGTTATTCAGATGGACTTCGGGGATCATGTCGGCAAGTATGTCCCTGTAACGGGGACGGATCATTTTTTCAGATGCCGGGAGGTTCGCCCAGAGCTGAAAGCCTGCAACATTGCCTTTCGGATCCCCGAAAGGCATCTCCTCATGTATGATTCCGCTTCCTGCTGTCATCCACTGGACTCCACCGGGATAAATGACACCCGCATTACCCAGACTGTCACGGTGCTCAACACTTCCTTCCAGAAGATAGGTGATAGTTTCAATGCCTCGATGAGGGTGCCATGGAAATCCTTTCA
This sequence comes from Chlorobium sp., assembly GCA_028278005.1. GTDB lineage: Bacteria > Bacteroidota > Chlorobiia > Chlorobiales > Chlorobiaceae > Prosthecochloris. Next base: position 1,306 of record JANQFD010000069.1, read on the forward strand.
GGTAATCCCGGGGATTGCCGGAACGGAAGTCGTCAAGTAGCAGAAAAGGATCGAAATGAGGCAGTTGACTGAAGCCGAAAGCACGGTTGAGTTGTACTCCCGCACCTTCAATAACAGGTTTGCTTTTGAAAACTTTCTTTATGGTTCTCGGCTTTTCCATGGAAGTGCATCTTTCCGGATACAGACTGTTCTTACGTAACAATCATGCATGGCCATTCGTTCATGATGCGATTCCCTGAAAATAAATGAAAGTTGGGTCGGGCTTAGTTCTTTGATTTACAACGGATTGCGTAAATTCACCCTTGAAAGAACCTATAACGATAAACCATGGAGGGCATGGGGAAAAAAACAGCCACAGTTCTTTTTATCGGAGATGTCGTCGGAAAGCCGGGCTTACAAATTACGGTCCATTTGCTCAAAGGGCTTGTCTCGAAGCATTCTGTTGATTTTGTCATCTGTAACGGCGAGAACACCCATAACGGAAAGGGAACGAGCAGAGAGGCCCTTCACCAGCTCAAAGAGGCCGGTGTTGACGTCATTACCGGTGGTAATCATACCTGGAACAATTTCAATTTTTTCGATACGCTTAAAAGCGATCCTTCTGTTATAAGACCTCTCAACTATCCCAAGGGAGTTTACGGAAAGGGATACGGTATTTTCAGCATGGGAAAAGGACTTGGTGATCTGGCAGTAGTGAATCTCCAGGGGCGCACGTTCATGTCTACTATAGACTGCCCTTTCAGGACGGCTGACTGGGTCGTCAAGCAGCTGAAGGATAAGGTATCCTGTATCGTGGTGGATATGCATGCCGAGGCAACGGCTGAAAAAATTGCGCTGGGATGGTATCTCGATGGCAGGGTTTCAGCTGTCATAGGGACGCACACCCATGTTCAGACTGCCGATGAAAGGATATTGCCGAAGGGCACGGGATATTGTTCGGATGTAGGTATGACAGGTCCGTACGAATCGGTAATAGGTATGGATATCAAATCGGCGACGGATCGCTTTCTTTACCAGACCCCGCACAAATACTTGTGTGCCGAAGAAAAAGATGTGCATTTTTCCGCCGTTATTCTTCAGATCGATACGGAAACAGGAAAGACGACCGGTATAAAGAGGATATTCTACCCTGAATTCAACAGGGGAGAAGCAGTGACAAGTGACAAGTGACGAGAGGAAATCAGTCGGCAGTCAGCAGTGGGCAGTTCGCGAGGGGAGAAGAATTAGGTCAAACAGTAAGAGTCAAATGGCAAAAGAGCTAGGGGGAAGCTCCTTATCTTCTTTTGACTTTTACCTTTTGAGTTTTGCCTTTACTTATCTTTTCCCCTGTTCGAACTCTTCAGCTATCCTGACATCGTTTTCGCTGCCGATATAAAGCGGAGTGCGCTGGTGCAGCTCGGTTGGATTGATATCGAGAATGCGTTCTTTCCCGTCGGTTGCTCTTCCTCCTGCCTGTTCGCAGATGAAAGCAAGCGGGTTCGCTTCGTACATGAGGCGGAGTTTGCCGTTCGGATGCTTTTTCGTTGCAGGGTAGACGAAGACGCCTCCGGTGAGAAGGTTCCGGTGGAAGTCGGCTACCAGTGAACCGATATAGCGGGTGCTGTAGGGTCTTCCGGTTTCCTCGTCTTCTTCTTTGAGATAATTGATGTAGTTGATTGTAGGATCATGCAGCTGTTGCCAGGAGCCTTCATTTATCGAGTAGTATTTTCCTCGTTTCGGTGTGGTGATGTTTTCATGCGAAAGAAGGAACTCGCCGATAGTTGGATCATACGTGAACCCGTGTACGCCGTGACCGCTGCTGTAGACCATCACCACTGAAGAACCATAGATAACATAGCCTGCGGCAACCTGCTGAAGCCCTTTTTGCAGGCAGTCGTTTATATCTGCCTTCTGCGGATTGTCGCCGGTGAGACGATAGATCGAAAAAATGGTTCCGACACTGACATTGACATCGATATTCGATGATCCGTCAAGCGGGTCGAAAAGCAGAACATATTTTCCTGACTCATTTTTCGGGGGTACGATTGTCCCTTCGTTTTCCTCGGAGCCCATAATCGCAAACCTGCCGTGCTGCCCTATTGCGCTGATGATCTTTTCGTTCGCAAAGAGATCGAGTTTTTTTACTTCCTCTCCCTGAACATTTGTCGTTCCCGCCATGCCAAGAATATCGACAAGTCCTGCACGAACCACCTCTCGTCTGACAAGTTTCGCTGCAAAAGCTACGTCATAGAGCAGGTCGGTCAACTCTCCGGTTGCATGTGGACTGCGTTTCTGTTCCTCGACAAAATGGCGTTCGATGGTGATCAGTTTGTTCATTACTCTCTTTGTCAGTGTTATTTCTGTAAAAAAACCTTTTCGGTATTCTGCCGCTAATGTACGTTTTTTTCAGGGCTTTTCAATACTCAACCGTTCCCCGTAACCGTTTTCAGGTTTGTCATCGTAGTCCGTTCCGGGATTCGAAACGCTGTAAAAAAAGCAAACTAAAGCAGATGCCGCTCGGCATGCAAACAAAACGTTCTTGTCAAGGGATTTTGAAATGATTATATAGACGCATCGCCGTCAGTAAGCAGCATATTTTTCAGGCCTCATGAAACGCTATAGATGGAAGGTGCTCTCTCCTGACGAGGGTGCAGTTGCAGCACTTTCAGAAGAGATAAACGTCAGCATACCCATTGCAAGGGCGCTATGCAACAGAGGGATTTCCGGTTATGACAATGCAAAGGAATTTTTCAGGCCGGATCTCGATCTTTTGCCGTCGCCTTTTCTTTTCAGGGATATGCGCAAAGCCGTTGAACGGATAGGGAAGGCGATCGAAGGACATGAAAAAGTACTGATCTATGGGGATTACGATGTGGACGGAACGACCGGAACCGCTCTTCTTTACCTCTATCTTCAGTCGCAGGGAGCAAGGGTATTCTACTATATAAACGACAGGTTTTCCGAAGGCTACGGCTTGTCCGAGAACGGAGTGATGCATGCCTCGGAGCTGGATGCGGCACTTGTCATAACCGTTGACTGCGGTATAAAAGCGTCCCGTGAAATAAAGCTTCTGGACGATAAGGGAATAGAAGTGATCATTTGCGATCATCATGAACCTGAAGAACTGCCTCCAGCATATGCTATTCTTAATCCGAAAGTTCGGGACAGCGGTTATCCATTCAGAGAGCTTTGCGGCTGCGGTGTGGCGTTAAAACTTGTTCATGCGTTGGCCGAGTCGGGGGGGCAAGCCCCGGAAGAATGGCAACGGTTCATCGATCTTGTTGCAATTGCGACTGCCGCCGATATGGTTCCTCTTGAAAAGGAGAACCGAATCTACATGCACAAGGGTATGCAGCTTCTCCGTGAATTTCCCCGCAAAGGCATTCAGGAGATGCTCTCCCTTATCGGAACAGAACCGGCTTCCCTTGGTATGGGGCAGATAGCCTTCGGTATCGCTCCGAGAATAAACGCTGCCGGTCGTATGCAGACAGCCCGGAGGGCGGTTGAATGGCTTATTGCCGATTCAAGTGATGAAGCAAGAACTCATGCAGCGGAGCTTGATCGTTTAAACTCGGAGCGAAGGCAGATAGATGCAGGGATGTTCAAGAGCGCTGAGGCTATGATCAGCGGCCATTTCGCAAGTTATTGTTCTTCGATTGTGCTTTACCATGAAGACTGGCACCTTGGTGTTCTCGGTATTGTAGCTTCCCGTCTTCAGGATAAATATTATCTGCCGACGGTTATCATGGGCGGCGGCGATAATCTGATAAAGGGCTCCGTAAGAAGTGTTCAGGGCCTGAATATTTTTGATGTTCTGCAGCAATGTGACGATTTTCTTGAGCAGTTCGGCGGGCATGACGCTGCTGCGGGTATCACGCTCAAACCGGAAAAAATTCCGGGATTCCGTAAACAGTTCGACAAGCTGTGTGCCGAAAAGCTGACGATCGATAATCGCCGTAAGGAGTTGCTGATTGATACACGTCTCACACTTGAAAACATAACCGGCAAGTTTCTCGATGTTCTTCAGCAATGCGGTCCTTTCGGACAGGGGAACCGGGAGCCGCTTTTTCTCTCCGAGAATCTCAGAATTTCAGGGCTTCCCAGACTTCTGCAGGGGAAGCATGTCAAATTCGCGGTGAAGGGTGCAACAGAACGGATTTATGACGTCATAGCATTTGGCAGGGAAGACATCTACCGGGAACTTGAAAGAGGGTCACGGAGAACGTTCTCCATGGTTTACTCTCTTGAAAAGAATGAATGGAAAGGCCGTAGGAGCATACAGCTCAAGCTGAGGGATATGGAGTTTGAGGATTAGGGGGATCGAATGTTTTTCTTCAGGCAAACTGGCGGTTCAAGCAGCGGGACATTCGTCAGTTGTTACTTGTCACTGCGTTTTCATGTTTTCGCCCGGATCTGCCCTGCAGGAACATACCGATAAGGGCGGAAACAGCTGATATTGCAAAAAAGATCAGCGAAAGCGCTACACCTGCGTTAGGATCGAGTTCGAGATATTGCAGTGAG